>CAKZYL010000050.1 GCA_937884705.1 uncultured Roseovarius sp.
CTCGGATGCCGCCCAACTCATCCGCAAGCCTGGAGATTTTTTCGGTCTGTGTCATACAGAGAGGGATGGCAAATCATGATTAATGGGTGCTTAAAGTGAGCAAGGGCCTTGTCACAACTTTGGTGGGTTTTTGGGGGTTGCCTGCCGTCGCGTGCCCGACGATTGAAGATCTGGGCAAGGGAATCGAGTTTCGCACTGCGGACGGCGATGTTGAAGTGCACCGGCAATTGCGACCTGATCGGGTGACGATCTCGGTTTCGTTTTCGGATGGGGATGGCTCGATTTTGGAGACGTATCTGGGGATTTACCTGCTTTCGGTCATTCCGATTGAATCCGGTGTGCCGAAGCCCGGCGATAGGGAAGATTATGCCTCCTCCGAGGAGCTTGCCCAATGGCAAAGGCCTGTTCCAGACCAGTCATGGGCGAACACCACGCCGGGCGGAGGGCAGGCGGTGTCTGGGCCAATGGAGACCACGATGATTGCTGGATGCCGCTACAACAGTTTCGAGGTGGTGCTGCAGTTTGCCGACGATGACACCTACAAAGAGACCTATGACTATCTGCCGGATCTGGGCGTGGGCCTTTTGACCAAGACCGAAGCCTCGGATGGGACGGACACGTATAGCTATATCTCCGTGCGGGCGTTGGACTGATCCATGCTGACGGCGCTGACATATCGCGATCACGGGCATGGGGCCGCCAAGGATCAGGTCTCTTTGACCTATGACGGGCGGTTTCTCAGGCGCAAGACGGTTCACCTCGTGTCGGGGGGGCAGCTTTTGATAAATTTGCCCAAGACCACCTCGCTTGATCATGGCGGGCGCTTGATTACGGAAGACGGTGGAGAGGTGGAGGTGATCGCGGCGCACGAGGCGCTCTTGCGGGTGAGCGGGCCTGATCTGGCGCGTCTGGCCTGGCATATCGGCAATCGGCATACGCCCTGTCAGATCGAAGAGGGCAGTTTGCTCATTCAGAACGATCCGGTGATCCGCCACATGTTGGAGACGCTGGGCGCGACGCTGGAGGAGGTGGAGGCGCCGTTTACGCCCGAAGGTGGGGCCTATGGGCATGGCCGCACGCATAGTCATGAGCACGGGGCGACCGCGCATGCGCATTGATGGGGATCTGATCACGTTGACGCAGTGGCTGTCGCCCAGTTTCCCGGTGGGGGCGTTTGCGTATTCCCATGGGCTGGAGGCGGCTGTTTCTGAAGGGTGGATTGAGGATGCGCCAGGCCTGCGGTCGTGGCTGTCTCAGACCTTGCGGCATGGCACAGGGCGCAATGATGCGATTTGGTTGCGGCTTGGGGCGGCGGCGGATGTGGATCAGCTTGAGGCTTTGAATGCGGAGGCCTTGGCTTTTGCGCCTGCGCGGTCGCGACGGGCGGAAGCTGAGAGGCTGGGGGCGGCCTTTGCCTAGACAGTGCGTGCGGTGTGGGTTGTGGATCTGCCGGATGCGGTGTTGCCGCTCGCCGTTGGGGCGGCCTGCGGGCGACAGGGGATGGATGTCGAGATGGCGGTGCCGCTCTATTTGCATGCGTTTGTCAGCAACCTCGTTTCCGCCGCACAGCGCCTGATGCCGCTTGGGCAGATGGAGGCGCAGGGTGTTTTGTCTGCGTTGCAAAGTGATGTGCAGTTGGTGGCGGGGGAGACCAAGGGCAAGGGGCTGGAAGATATTGCCAGCCATGCGTTCCTGTCTGATATCGCGGCCATTCGACATGAAAAACTGGAACCGAGGCTTTTCCAATCATGACACAAGTGAATGGTCCTGTGCGCGTTGGTATTGGAGGCCCCGTCGGGGCTGGTAAGACGACGTTGACGGCGCGGCTGTCGGAGCGCTTGAAAGAGCGATTTTCCATCGGGGTCATCACCAATGATATCTACACGCAGGAGGATGCCGAGGCGCTGACGCGCATGCAGATCCTGCCGTCGGATCGGATCATCGGGGTGGAGACCGGAGGCTGTCCGCATACGGCGATCCGGGAGGATGCGTCGATCAACCTGGCCGCGGTGGCGGAAATGCAGGATCGGCATCCGGATCTGGATGTGGTGCTGATTGAAAGCGGTGGAGATAATCTTTCGGCAACGTTCAGCCCGGAATTGGCAGATGTCACGATCTACGTGATCGATGTGGCCGCCGGAGAGGAGATCCCGCGCAAGGGTGGGCCCGCGATCAAGCGGTCGGATATTCTGGTGATCAACAAGACGGATTTGGCGCCGCATGTGGGGGCGTCGCTTGAGGTGATGGAGCGGGATGCCGGGGTTGCGCGGGCAGAGCGGCCATTTGTGTTTACGTCTTTGCGAGAGGGCCGAGGTGTGGATGATGTAGTGGCCAATTTGACGGCGATTGCGGGGCTGGAAGCGCAGGTCTAGGGCGCGGAATCAAGGGCGTAGCCCGCCGCGCCTTCGTCAGGCCGTACCGGGGCCTGGCGAAATTCCAGTTGCATACTGCCGCTCGAATGGTCAGCGGGAATGAAAGATAAAGTGCTGCTGTCCTGGACTTGGGATCGCCATGCCACGGCCTGACGAAGGCGTTAGGTTGTGAAAGTGCGCATCCACGGGTGGCTTTGATCTTTTGGCGGACGGAACTCTGCGCCGAGGGGGTTGGCCCATCCTAGCGATTGAATATGCTTGAAAATCGCGGCGTAGTTCAGCTCGCCCTGATCCGGTGGGCCTCGGTCCGGGACAGAGGCGAATTGGATATGACCGATGATCGGCAGCAGTTCCGTGAGCCTTGTCATCACGTCGCCCTCGGTACGGCCCACGTGGTAGCAATCAAACATCAGGCGCAGGTTCGGCAAGCCGAGCTTCTCGATAATGGCGCGGGCTTGGTCGGTGGTTTGCAGGAAATAGTTCGGCGCGTCATGGCGGTTGAGGGGTTCGATGACGATCATGCGGTCGGTTGACGTGCATGCAAGACGGAGGTTCTGTTCATAGACCGCCAGGGCCTCAGATCCTTGCGTGAAGCCAGCCATAACGTGGATAGCACCTGCGTCGATTGCGTCGGCATAGGCGATGGCCTGATCGATGGAGGCGTGCGCCTCTGCCTCCCGTCCAGGCAGGGCGCAGAGGCCGTTTTCTCCGGAATGGCCGCGGACGGTATTGAGGCCCAACATCGGCAGACCCGTGGCCTCGATTGCGGCCCGGACATCACCCGCTGGCGTGTCATAAGGCCAATGGCATTCCACGGCGTCGAAACCTGCCTCGTGGGCTGCGTGGATTGCGTCCGGCAGGGGGCGATCCGTGTAGAGAAAGCCCAGATTGGCAGAAAAGCAGGTCAATCGTCCCAGTCCAAGTCGAATTTGGTCACTAGAGCCTGAACCTGATCGTCAGTTAGCACCGTGGCTTGCGTGCCGCGCGTCATCATGGCCAGCCGGGCGGTCGCCTCCAGTTCCTCGATTGCGTTGCAGGCGCTCTGGACGTTTTTGCCGGCCACCACGGGCCCGTGGCTCGCCAGCATGACGGCGGATCGCTTGCCATTCAACGCGCGTACGGCCTCACCCATGGCATCGTCGCCCGGCAGGAAGAACGGCAGCAGCTTGACCTTGCCCAGTAGCATGATGGCATAGGGTGTGAGGGGCGGCAGGAAGTTGTCCTCGTCCAAGTCCGGCATCATGGACAAGGCGATGGCGTAGCAACAATGAAGATGCACCACGGCACCGGTGCTGGGCCGCGTGTCGTAGAACGCACTGTGCAGGGGCATTTCTTTGGTGGGCTGGTCGCCCCCCACGAGTTGACCGGCTGCGTCAAACCGGCTGAGCCGCGCAGGATCCAGACGGCCGAAGCTGGTGCCCGTGGGTGAGACCAAGAGCCCGCCATCCTCGGTGCGTGCAGAAATGTTGCCCGTGCTGCCATGGGTCAGGCCCCTTTCGTAGAGCGAGGCTGCCAGAATGCACATTTGCTCCCGCAGGTCGGTTTCTCTCATGTTGCCAGCACCTTATCTGCTTTCTCAAAGAAATCTTCCGCGCCGAAATTGCCGGATATTCGCGCAACGGCGGGCGCAAGTCCCGCTCGCGCAGAAGGCGCGCCCGGATCAGTCTCAGGCCCGATATTGCCCTCAGGGGTGGAGTGACACGTAGAGCAGCACTTGAAGAAAAACTGCGTGCCGCCTTGCGACCTTAACCCCTCAAGCGCAGCGTGGGCTTGCACGACACCATTGCCACCAAATGACACCTCCTCCACCTGCGGGCCACTGAGAACACCGACGACAACGGTATCAAGTAAGGGCGCGATATCCGCCAGCGCGCCAGTTTGGCCACCTTCAGCCAAGAAGTGCGCCATGCTGTCGGTAACCACGTCAAACCCATAGGTCACAAGCCCGGCGGCGGGACAGGATTTCGCCATCCCAAACCCCATGGATCCCATACCAAAGACGCCAACATTGACAGACATCAGATGCCCTCCTTCATGTCATCCACAGGATGCTGCACGATCTGGTTTACGCTTTACTCTTGGACGTGTCATCAGGCCAATTCACCGAGAGTTTTGCCGCCAAATCCTCGTTGAAGAGCGCAATGATCGCATTTGAAATCACGGGCGACTTTTCCATGATGGCCCGCAGCGTCTCCTGATCCCACATGATCACATCCGCGCCGGCCTTTGCGGTCACGGTTGCCGAGGCGGGCGTGCCTTTCAGAAAGGAAAGCTCGCCGAAGAAATGCCCATCTTTGACCGCTGCGGTTTTGCCGCCACGGCTGATCTGAACCTCTCCGGACGGAATGTAGAACAGTTTGTCGACGTTCTGGTTCATGTCCAAAAGAACCGTATCCGCCGATAAATGTGCGCGCTGGGCCGTCTTCATCACTTTGCGAAAATGACCGGGTTTGAGCGTGTGAAATTTTTGGTAGAGCGCGATGTCTTCGCTGCTCATCCCCAGCGTGGAGCGTTCCCGGATGATGATGAACGACGAATAAAGATTGGCCGCCGCGATGGCGAGGCTGGCCAGGATCGCCTCCCACAGCGGGGCGTCGGAGATGAAGTAATAGTAGAGAATGTAAAAGAAGGTGCCGGTGAGGACTTGCACCCGCAGCCACAATTCATCGCGTGTCAGAAATCCGATCACATAGAAAAGCAGCGCAAGATGCACGTAAACGGTGGGCGGGGTCAGCTGTGTTGCAACGTCCGCCCCAAAGAGATCCGTGAGCATTCTGGTTTTTCATCCCAAGAAACTTGTTTTCCTGTCATAAACAAGATGGGTCAAAAGTCACGGGTTCATTCTGAGGGTGGCGGGGTGATCGTTCAAGCGACGCCCCTGATCGCTCACTTAAGCTCACGCGCGACCCGAAAGCCGTAGAGGAAATGCCTGGTTTCTGCGGGCAGGGACAAGCGCCACGAGGAGGCCACGAGGCTTGGCTTGCTGTCCCATGATCCGCCACGTGCCACGCGTGCGGTGCAGCCGACATCGATCCAGGCCTGGGATGTATCCGGTGCACGTTGGTAGTTGTTGTGCCAACAATCGCGCACCCATTCGCGCACGTTGCCATAGATGTCGTAGACACCGAACCCATTGGGGTCATACGACCCGGCGGGTCCGGTGAACACCTCGCCGTCACTGCAGGCTGTCGTTTCCCAATTTGGCCAGCGGGCCTTAGCATCGGCATCTCCGACATTGTCATAGCGGCATATGGCCTCTACATCGGCGCCAAAGAAAAACCGCGCGTCAGAGCCCGCCCGCGCGGCGAATTCCCATTCGGCCTCGCTGAGCAGGCGATACCGTTCGCCGGTCTCTCTGGAGAGCCAATCGACATAGGCCTGCGCGTCATGCCAAGTTAGGCAGACGACTGGATGATCAGCGTTTTGATCGTATCCAGGGTTCTCGAAGGACCTGTCTGTGCGGTCGGACTCAATGCCATCCTCCCAGGTGATACAGCCCGAGGGCGGTGTGTGGCCCGACGCCTCAAGGAAGTCTGTGAACTGGGCGCGCGTTACCTCGGTTTGGCCGATGGCAAAGGCGGTGATTTTGACGCTGCGCTGCGGGCCTTGATCGGCGGAGAAATCCCCCGCCGTGATGCGATCGGCCGGTGCACCCATCAAAAGCTGACCGCCCGCCACCGCGACCATGGTCGGGCAGCCCTCACAATCGGTGAACGTATCGCCATGGGCCAAACCGCCCGGCAGGGTGACGTCATGATCAACCTGCGTTGATGGCGTATTGAGCTCGAGATAGGCATAGATCCCGGCCATCAGAGCGACGAGGGCAACACCTGCCGCGATCCCTTTCCACGGAGCTTTGCGTTTTGGGCGCGCATCGGCACCAAAGGCGCGCAGACTGCGTGTCAGAAGATCCGCGGTTTTGGGATGCTGATCGAAGTCGAGCCGCCCGTCGGCCCGCATGACCTTGCGCAGATCGATCCCTTGGGTTTCGGCCAGCACGCGCGCCAACCGGCGCCCGGGTTCATCAGACCCGGCCTGCGCAGGATCCACGAAAAACAACGGCAGGATTTTCTTGCCCATGTACCAGGCGGCTTGGAATTCGTTGAAGCAGTCAGAGGAGGCCAGCCAGTTTGGCGTGATCATACACAGGACCACTGGGCAGGCCGCCGCCTGCGCGCGGATCTGCGCGCTCCAGTTTTCTCCGCCAAGGATGTTGAGGTGATCGGCGAACGTGTCGTTGAACCCGTTCGCGTGCAGCCAAGCAATCAGATCTTCGGTGACCGGGTCGTCTTTGGAGGAATGGCTTACAAAAATCGTGGCCATGTCCGCCTGTCCCCTTCACCGTTCTTTCAAGTATCGACGAGAGCTTTTGTTTTTCAAGGGGTTTTTGGTCCGGCGGGCCACGCAAAGAAGCGGCTCATCTCAGAGATGAGCCGCAGTTGAGGAGGGAGGAGCGGGGGGATTAGTAGCACTGCCAGAGTGTGACCCAGTTGCCCCAGTAGTCGTAGACGGTGACCCATTCGCAGTAGTAGGCTGTCTCGAAAGCGTCTTGGTTTTCCACGA
>CAKZYL010000051.1 GCA_937884705.1 uncultured Roseovarius sp.
TTTCAACTCGGGCGAGCCCAGGAAAATGCGCGACAAAGGCGACACAATCCAGTCTTCCAACAAGGTGTCAGTCGGGGTCAACCGGGCCAGTCGTGGGGCTTGTGCTGTCTCACTCTGCGTCGTCAAAGGTTGAATCGCGACGGGCGGGCTGAGAAGCGGCTGATCTTGAACGCTCGCCAAAGGTGGCAGCGGCAAGGTATCCGACATCTCAGTGCTCACGACGGGAACATTGAACACTGTGCCGCGCAAAGCATAGGACGCCCCTGCGATCGTCGTCATACCCATAAGGTATATTCCCACGATCAAAGCGCCCCGATTGCGGCCCACTTTGGCCGCGAAATTTGGATTGGACATGCGACGCACGCTCGTGTCCCTTTTGTTGCCCCTCAGATCCCGACTCGGGACCAACCTACACCCATGTGATGATCGCTCGGTTTACAGACCATTCACGGGCCCTGCAATAAGTGCAACACCGTTGCGCGATTTGTCGCCAATTTAGACGGCAGATCGCAGCCTGTTGGATCTTTCCTTCACGAAACATCGCATTCTCAGCGCGCCGGCCTTTTTCAGATTCTTTTCGCGCTGTTATCTCACGCTTAATTGTTGCACAAACAATGACAAGGTGTGCGCCAAACGAGCGGTGGATTTTTACCAAAATCACTGTCAGTTTGAGTGCAGTGAACTGGGGACGCGCGCCTTTTGTGCCGCGAATGAGGGGGCAAAAGGGTACATCGATGCGCAAGACAAGAGCGGCTTGGACATTCGGTGCGGCGTTCGCTGCAGTGATGACAGTGGGACAAAGCGCATCGGCACAAATGCCCGGCGCATTGGATGAGTGTTTGGAACTGGCCGGAGAACCCACGGCCGAAGCCCCTGTGAGTCGCGACGCCGGCAGCGCATTCTTTTCCGCAATGGCCAAAGCACGCCCGCATTGCGAAGCAGCGCTGATTGGACCTGAGCAGGACGGCCGCGTGCTGTTCCATATGGCCGTCATAATGCAGCGCGAAGGGTTTCACACCTATGCGCTCAGGGCGTTCAACATGGCCGCCTCTACCGGCATTGCGCCCGCCTACACCAAGGTTGGGGATTACTACAATTTCGGGATCGGCGGCATCCGCGAAAACCACCGGCGCGCCGTAGAGAACTATCAGAAAGCTGCAGAAACCGGGGATGCACCGGCCAAAGCGACGCTTGCAATCATGCATCAGATCGGCCGCGGCGTGCCGCAAGATTTCGACAAGATGTTCTCGCTGCTCGAAGAGACGGCGGCCGACGGCTATCATTTCTCCCAGTTGCGCCTGGCAGAGCTATACATGAGCCCGGACGCTGTTTCGCCTGCCTTGGCCCGCCAGTTGGATCTGCCCGATCCATTGAAGGCAACCGAGTTCTATGAGCTGGCAGCCGCGCAGGGAAATTCTGTTGCCCGGGCTGAGCTGGACAAAGCCGCCGATGGCGAGGGGCTCTTCAATGACCCGGCCGTGCGTCTGAAACTGATCAACCGCGGTGTGGAACAAGGTGAGCCTTCGGCGATCAACACGCTGGGTTTTATGCATGAGCGCGGGGATGGCGTGGGCTACAACCCGCAGCTTGCCGCACAACTTTACATTCAGGCGCTCGAGGCGGGGCTGCCGGTGCAAGAACTGCGCGGTCTGGAAAATGGTCGGTTTGTGCGGTGGGACAACGAAACGGCGCTGGAGTTCCAGGTTATCTTGCAAAACCGAGGGCTCTATCTTGGGTTCCTCGATGCCGTGGTTGGACCAGGCACCATGGGTGCCGCGGCTCAGGTGGCCCAGCAAGCAGCGCAAGCGCAGTAAATTTCAGCCAGTCGAGGAAAACGTGAGACGCGCGCTAGCGGCGGCGGTCGCGGCGTGAACTCATCGGTTGAAACGCGACACCGACATGGGCCTCGCAATAGGGTTTGCCAGATTGGACAGGCAGCCCGCAGAACCAGAAATCATCTGTGGCCGGATCGCCCACCGGCCATTTGCATGTCCTCTCCGTCAACTCCATCAAAGACAGTTTCTTTGCCTTCTTTTCCACCTCATTGACCTTGGCCAACGCCTCGGGATCAATCTCATTGAGAGAGGGTTGCGGGGGAAGCGGCTGACCGGCTGGGATAATCGGCTTCATCCGAGAAACAGGCGCAGCCGACACGTCCTGAGCGGGCTGCTTGGCCTCGGATGCGGTCGGCGCGGGTTTTGGTGCCGCCTTTGCCTTCGGCACGGGTTTGGCCTTTGCTTTTGTGCCGCCATCCGATGACGTTCCGCCGCCACCGTTGCGATTGGACAGCCCGAGACGATGCACTTTTCCGATCACGGCATTGCGCGTCACACCACCAAGCTCTTTGGCAATCTGGCTGGCAGATTGGCCTTCGCCCCACATCTTCTTCAGTTTCTCAACGCGCTCGTCGCTCCAGGACATGTCCTACCTCTTGGGAAAATGCGCGTCATCGTGATCCGCGCTGTCGGTTTCATCCGTGAAAGCCCTATTCTAATCACTGCGCTGTGAGTTACAAGCCGCACTGATCTATGAATTCTAAGAGTAGGGCTTATGAGCACATATATCCCGCCAAAAGCCGTTCAACATGGCACGCGGCGCTTTGGCCGCGTGAATTGGCTGGGGCTTTGGACCTTGTGCAGCAGAGAGGTCCAACGGTTCATATCTGTTTGGACGCAAACCTTGCTGGCGCCTCTGGTTACGGCGGGGCTCTTCATCGTGATCTTTTCCATCGCAATCGGGCCACGGCGCGGCGATGTGATGGGCTTGGATTTCACGACGTTCATTGCGCCCGGCATCCTGATGATGACGGTGATCCAGAATTGTTTTGCCAACACGTCTTCGTCGATCATCGTCTCCAAAGTCCAAGGCAACATCGTAGACACGCTTATGCCGCCGCTAAGCGCAATGGAGCTGGTGATCGGATATCTTGCAGGCGCCGTGGTCCGCGGCGTGTGTGTGGCACTGGTCATCGCGGTTGGGCTTTGGCTCTTTTTGGGCCTGATTCCGGCGCATCCGCTGACCGCACTTGGCTTTGTGATCCTAGGCGCGACTTTGATGGGCGGGCTGGGATTGGTCGCGGGCATCTATGCCAACAAGTTCGACCAAACAGCCGCGATCACAAACTTCATCGTCACGCCGTTGGCCTTTCTTTCAGGCACGTTTTACTCGGTCGAAGCACTGCCAGACCTGCTCTATGACATCACCCATTGGAACCCGATCTTTTATCTGATCGACGGCGTGCGCTACGGCATGATCGGGGTGTCTGACAGCCCGCCCGCCTTGGGCTTTGCGATCGGTCTTGGCACAGTGGGCGTGATCTCCGCGGTGGCATGGTTGATGTTCGCGAGAGGCTATCGCCTGAAGCCGTGAGGCGCGGCGTTCTCGCATCATTGCAACGCCTGTTTTTCTTGCTATAGCTGCGCGCACTCAGCCAGTCAGAGGCATCATGACCCGCACCATTTTGTTCCTTGTTTTCGGCCTGACCGGCATTGCCGTGCTGGTCAGCCTGGGCATGTGGCAGGTACAGCGGCTGGCGTGGAAAGAAGGCGTGCTGGCGCAGATCGACGCGCGGATTGCGGCCCCCCCTGTGGCGTTGCCGCAATCTGCAGACCCGGAAATGGACAAGTATCTGCCAGTGGAAATGACAGGGCAGTTCGGCCCGGGCGTTTTGCGCGTGCTGGTCAGTCAGAAACGTGTGGGCGCGGGCTATCGTCTGATCACGCCATTTGAATTTGAAGACCGCTCCGTTCTGGTAGATCGCGGGTTCATTCGGGTAGGCGAGGCACTCTCCCCTGCCCCGGCCGGTCAGGTCACTGTGACGGGTAACCTACACTGGCCCGATGACCGCAACAGCTCCACCCCGGACAACGATGTCGATGACAACACGTGGTTTGCCCGTGACATTGATCAGATGGCAGATCTCCTTGGTACAGAGCCGCTTCTCGTTGTTGCACGAAATTTGTCGCAACCGGGCGGTGCTGTGACGCCTTTGCCCGTCGACAGCAGCGCCATTCCCAACGATCACTTGCAATACGCCGTCACGTGGTTTGGCCTGGCGGCCATCTGGACAGTAATGATGCTCTATTTCGTATACAGACTGCGAAACCCTGCCAAAGGACAGGCATGATGAAGTACATCTCTACCCGGGGTCAGGCCCCTCAGCTGACATTTGAAGAGGCTATGCTGACTGGGCTGGCGCGCGATGGCGGTCTCTACCTGCCAGAGACGATCCCGCAGATGTCGAAGGATGATATCGCGGCGCTGGCGGGCCAGTCCTATGAAGAGGTCGCGTTTCGGATCATGCGCCCGTTTATTGGCGATGCCTTCACGGATGACGAATTTCGCGGCATCATTGAGCGCGCCTATGCAGGCTTTGCCCATGCCGCGCGCGCACCACTCGTTGAGCTGGCGCCGGGTCATCATCTGCTTGAGCTCTTCCACGGGCCAACGCTGGCCTTCAAAGACTTTGCAATGCAGCTCATCGGTCAGATGTTTGAGTTTTCGCTCAAGCGGTCTGGCAAGAAGGTGTGCATTGTCGGCGCCACTTCCGGGGACACGGGCTCTGCCGCCATTGAGGCGTTCCGTGGGCTGGAGGCTGTGGATGTCTTCATTCTATATCCGCATGGCCGCGTGTCAGAAGTGCAGCGTCGCCAGATGACAACGCCGAAAGAAGACAACGTTCATGCCTTCGCTTTAACGGGGCATTTCGATGATTGTCAGGCCCGCGTCAAAGACATGTTCAACGATTTTGAGTTCCGCGATGGCGTGGGCCTTGCCGGGGTAAACTCGATCAACTGGGCGCGCGTGCTGGCCCAGGTCGTGTACTATTTCACCTCGGCTGTGTCTGTGGGCAGTCCGTATCGATCTGTCAGTTTTACTGTTCCAACAGGTAATTTTGGGGATATTTTTGCAGGTTACATCGCAAAACAAATGGGTTTGCCTATCGAAAGACTGGTTGTAGCAACCAACCAAAACGACATCCTGCACCGCTGTCTGAGCCAGGGGGACTATGTGCCCGACGGCGTGATCCCGTCGATCAGCCCGTCCATGGACATCCAAGTCAGCTCAAACTTCGAACGCGCTCTCTTTTTCGCTTATGACCAAGATGGTGCCGCCGTTTCGCAGCTCATGGATGAGCTGAAATCGGGCGGATTTCATGTCTCCCAGGGCGCTCGGGAAGCGCTGCGTGAAAGCTTCGACAGTGGCCGGTGCTCAGAAGACGAAACGAGCGCGACGATCAAACGCACGATTGAGACCACGAGTGAACTGCTCTGCCCGCATTCCGCCGTGGGGGTCCATGTCGCAGAAGCCCAGATTAATCCGGCAACCCCGATGATCACCCTGGCGACGGCGCACCCGGCCAAGTTTCCTGCAGCAGTTGAGGCGGCCACGGGCATCCATCCCCCCTTGCCCTCCCACATGGCCGACCTGTATGACCGGTCGGAACGCGTGACACGGGTCGACAATGACCTGCACGCGCTTGAAGGGATTATTAGGGAACGGATCGCTCATTGACTGTCAGGTTGACCACTCTCGACAACGGCTTTCGAATTGTGACCGAACCCATGCCAGGCCTGCAATCGGCGGCCATCGGGGTTTGGGTCCTTGCAGGTGCGCGGCACGAGTCGGCCCAGCAAAACGGGATCGCGCATTTTCTTGAGCACATGGCTTTCAAAGGCACAGCAACGCGGTCTGCCCTCGACATCGCAGAGGCGATCGAAGATGTAGGCGGCTATATCAACGCGTATACGTCCCGCGAAGTCACAGCCTATTATGCGCGCGTCTTGGGGGAGCATGTGCCGCTCGCACTGGACGTGGTGGCCGATATCCTGCGCAATCCCGTGTTCGACCCAAGCGAGATCGAGATCGAACGCGGCGTGATCTTGCAAGAGATCGGGCAAGCCTTCGATACACCCGATGACATCATATTCGACTGGCTTCAGGAAAAGGCCTATCCCGATCATCCGCTGGGCCGTGCTATTCTGGGCGATGAAGCACGGGTGCAGAGCTTTGATCGGCCTGACCTAACAGGGTTTGTATCGGAGCATTACAGACCCGGGCAGATGATCCTGTCAGCCTCTGGTGCGGTCGATCACGACGCTCTGGTTGCCGGTGCCGAAAAGCTCTTTGGCGACATGGAAAGCGCGGCCGAACACCCTGCATCTGTGGCCCGCTTCTCTGGCGGCGAAAGCAGAACCATCAAGGCTCTGGAACAGGCTCATTTTGCCCTGGCCTTTGAAAGCCCGAATTATTGCGATTCTCGGATCTATGCCGCGCAGATCTACGCCTCTGCGCTTGGTGGATCCATGTCGTCGAGGCTGTTTCAAGAAGTGCGCGAAAAACGCGGGCTCTGCTATACGATCTACGCGCAAGCAGGCGCATATGCAGATACCGGCATGATGACGATCTATGCAGGCACATCCGGCGCGCAGATGCAGGATCTGGCCCAGATCACCATTGATGAGATGAAGCGCGCGGTTGATGATCTGAGCGAAGCCGAGTTGGATCGGGCGCGGGCTCAGATGAAAGCGGGTCTTTTGATGGGGCTCGAAAGCCCGTCCAATCGCGCTGAACGGCTGGCTCGTATGATCCAAATCTGGGGTCGGGTGCCGTCGCTTTCAGAGGTGGTAGAGCACATCGACGCCGTCAACCTGCGCGATTTGCGCGACTTTGCCGAAATGACGATCAGCCAAGCGCCGGCCGCCATGGCCCTTTACGGCCCTGTCGACCACGCTCCGACCTTGGAAGCGCTGCAGGACAGGCGTGCTGCTTGATGCTTCTACCCGGTCGGAAAGTCCGGATTGAAACCGAGCGCCTGACTTTACGCCAGCCGCTGTTCAATGATTTTCGCAGTTGGTCAACGCTACGCCGCAACTCCTCTGAGTTTCTGATCCCTTGGGAGCCGCAATGGGCCAACGATCATCTCTCGCGCAAAGGGTTCACCAACCGTGTCACCTGGGCGCAGCGTTGCATCAAAAATGGCTCTGCCATGCCGCTATTTCTGCTACGACGGGACGATGACATCCTGTTGGGCGCAATCACGCTGGATAACATCCGCCGCGGGCCGGCACAGGCGGGCACTCTTGGATACTGGATCGGGGCACCTTACGCCCGACAGGGCTACATGCAGGAGGCGATTTCTGGCCTTGTCCATCATGCATTTGAGCGCCTTGATCTGTCGCGGATCGAGGCGGCCTGTTTGCCTGAAAATGACGCCTCCCGAAGGTTGTTGGAAAAATGCGGCTTCAAATACGAAGGCGTTGCGCAAAGCTATCTTCAAATCAACGGGCGCTGGCGGACCCACGTGCTCTATGCCGCGTTGCGCTCAGACCGGCGCGGGAAGATCGAAACGCTCTGACCGTCATCCATTTTCTGATATTGTTAGGGCTGATCTAAGAGGGCTGACGCGGCTCAGGATCACTCTAAATGCTCTTGGAAAGGAGCATTGGCATGATCAGATCCCTCCTCGGTTTTTGTCTCATTTGCACCGTGATTGGCACAGGTGCATCGGCGCAGGAGACGCGACAAGAAAGCCATTGCCTCTCCCTCGCCGAGGCCCCAGGCATTGATTACCTGCACCAAGCGTCCTTCACTGAGCCAGTAGCACACGGCAGCGTGCGCATCCGGTACATTGATCATGCGTCTTTTTTGATCCAGACTCCGGGCGGCCTCTCCGCCGTAACGGATTTCACGGGTTATGTAGGCAACGTTGATTTCATCCCAGACATCGTGACAATGAACCATGCTCATTCCACCCATTGGACAGCCAATCCCGATCCAGCAATCCCCCATGTTCTGCCCGGCTGGGGAGAGCCCTTTGGAAGCGGCATCACGCACCGTCTGGATCTGGGTGAAATGCTCATACGCAATGTGTCGACGGATATCCGGTCCTATTTCGGGGGTGGTTCCGAACCGAAGGGCAATTCGATCTTTGTGTTCGAAGTGGCAGGCCTCTGCGTGGGTCATCTCGGCCATCTCCATCATGAACCCAATGCCGAACAATATGCCGCCCTTGGGCGCGTCGATGTTGTGATGGCTGCAGTCGATGGCGGGCTGACCTTGGATCTGCCCACCATGCTGCGCGTCATGGATCGCCTGCGATCCTCAGTGGTGATCCCGATGCATTGGTTCTCAGAAACCTCCTTGACCGCATTTCTGGCAGGCATGGAAGACGACTTTGACGTTGTGATCACCGATGGGTATGACATCACCCTGAGCCAGGACACCCTGCCCGCTCGACCAACAGTGATGGTGCTGCGGCCGCAATTTCTCAGAGACAGCGAAGACTAGGAGGGCCGAGGCTGCAACACCGGTCATGCAGCTTTTGCATCGCGACGTCACGCATCCGACAAATGCCTTGAAAAATCGGACAAAACCCCTCATTTAACAGGCGTCTCAAAGCATGGGACGTTTGTTTAGGAGAGACCATGGCCAAGGAAGATACGCTCGAATTTCCCGGTGTCGTGAAGGAACTCCTGCC
>CAKZYL010000052.1 GCA_937884705.1 uncultured Roseovarius sp.
TGACGCCAGCAGGATGACCCTCACGCTTGCCTGCAAATGTGACGTGAACACATTTTGGGCGGATGGCCAGGCCTTTGTAATTGATATTGCAAACGAAACTGAGGTCTCTGCCGCCTTGTTTCCCGCACCCGAAAACGATTTGGAGCCAGAAGCCGAAGCAAATGCGCCTAAGTCACAAACCGCGGAGACGATTACGCCGCAACCGCAGCAGAATAACCGGCCTCTGGATGGCGTGTCCCTAAACGCAGCATCAGTGAGCTCCACGCGCGCGACCCAACGTTCAATGAGTCCCCGTCCTGTGGGCGTTGGGTCTGTTGCCTTCCTCATTGCTGATGCCCAAGAGCGCCTGGATCAAATGCAGCACGAAACCTCAGATGCGTTGTCCGCCCACGCAACAAATGTGCGCCAAAGTCAAAGCGCCATCGTTCAACAAATTGGACGGGCGGCAACCCAAGGTCTCTTATCCCCGAGAGAGGATCTTATGCCACCCGTGCTGAACCCTGAGGTAGACAGTGTCGCGGTTCAACCATCACCAAAAAATGTTGGCTCCCGCGACACGAGTAAAGCCAATGGCCTGGGTCAAAACGTGATACTCAACGCGAAAACAAGTGTCGATCAAGCCCTGTCCGATCGTATCAATCTGGCGCTCGATGGTACAGAAAGCACCGGCTGCCTTAACCGCTCAAGCATTGATGTTGCGACCTGGGCCGGAGACGGCCGTTTTGTTGACCAAATCGGCAATTTGCGGTCAAAATTGCTGGGCGAATTCGATCAGCCTTCAGATGCCGACATTCTGAAAATGGTCCGGTTTTACATTCATTTCGGCTTCGGCGTCGAAGCCCGTCGGGTGGCCAATATGCTCCCCAGTGAAAGACCGCTTTCGCCCGAGTTAAGTGCCATGATCCGTATTCTAGATCATGGCCATGACGAACCCAATTCGATCTTCGAAGGACAAATGGATTGCCCGCCTCTGGTCGCTGTTTGGTCTCTGCTTTCCTATGAAACGCCGCCAGGAAATCAACCGATTGATCCAGAAGGTATCGTACGGGGCATTTTAGAGCTGCCGACGCATCTGCGCGCCTATCTGGGTCCGGTCGTCGGACAAAAGCTGCGGCGGGCAGGCTACTTGCGCGCTGCCGATCATGTTGCCCGCGCCCTCATCCGTAACGTGGACACAAAAACAGCATCCGCGCAGTATCTCTATACTCAGAGCAGGGACGCTGCGCCGGACACCAATCTCGGCGCAGTTGTTGCCGACAATGCGGAACCGGCACCGGATGCTCTCTTGGCGTTGATTGACAGACGGCTGGAGAGTGGTGAGAACATTTCCGAAGATCTCGCCATTCTGGCCGGGGCTTATGCAATGGAGTACCGCAACACAGCAATGGGGCCTGATCTCAGCCGGGCCTACCTACTCTCGCTTGCGTCCTCTGGTAACTATTCCGAAAGCTTTGATGAGTTTGATCGCCTTGCGGAGGCGGGCCCGGCACCAACCTCTTCTACAATGTCTGAGATGATGGCGCTTCTCGCCCAAAACGCGCCTAACCCTGCGTTCCTGACACAGTCAATCACGGCTGATCAGGCCACGCGCTTCGCTTTGGAGGACGAGGTCGGAAATGCTGTGGCCACCCGTCTCATCAAGCTGGGCTTTCCCGAAGCAGCAGAGCGCTTCGTGGCCCCTATGGCTATTGGCGACGCGGAACGCGCGCGAAAACTGCTTCGCGCAGAAATCGCCTTGCAGGCGAACCTTCCCCGGAAAGCGGAGCTGGAACTTATCGGCGAAGAGGGGAAGGATGTGATGCAACTCATAGCGCGGGCGCGCAGCATGGCTGGTGAACACGGCTCGGCACAACAATTGTTTGCTGGGATGGATAATGGAAATGCAGCGCTACGCCAGGCATGGCTAGAGGGAGACTGGCAAACCCTCCGAACCCATTCCGACCCTGTAATTGCGGCAGTGGCAACCCGGCAAGCGACGCCCGCTGCCGAACCTGACGCAGATGTGACGCAAGTTCTCGCCCGCAATACCGAAATTCTGGAAGACAGTCAGTCGATGCGCGCTGAGATTGAAGCGCTTTTGTCGGGGATCGCCATGCCTGCGGAATTGGATGAACAGGCCAATTAAATCCTGATCATAATTACCGAATCGTAAGATCCCTACATCTATGGTCCCGTAAGTTGGGCAGAACGCCTCAAACCTTTGGAGATCGCCCTTTGGTACCGCTGAAGACTTGTCAGAATGGCAAGCCATTCCAACAAATACTCACTCGATACTCGGTCAGCTTGCTCCTGGTCTTCGATTTGCTATCGGCGCCGGTCCATGCCTCGACTCAAAATACGTGCGATGTTGTTGCGTTTCAGGCTGCCCGAGAAGCAGATATTCCCATTTCCGTGATGAAGGCCATCACCCGGACAGAAACCGGCCGTGTTAAAAATGGCATACTGTCACCTTGGCCTTGGACAGTGAACATGGAAGGAGCGGGACACTGGTTTGACACGCGACAAGAGGCGGAAGCCTATGTCGAGCTGCACCATTCGCGAGGGGCACGCAGCTATGATGTGGGGTGTTTTCAGATCAATTACAGATGGCACGGCCACGCGTTTGCCTCACCAAAGTCAATGTTCGATCCGCTCACCAATGCGCGCTATGCTGCCCGCTTTCTCAGCGACCTTTTCGCAGAAACCGGTGATTGGTCTTCTGCAGCAGGCGCGTATCATTCCCGCACTCCGAAATTTGCCAATAAGTATCGCACGCGGTTCGACCGTATTCGAAGTCGCCTCGATACCGGTGAATTGCCAACGGTCACCACCCGCAGCACGCCCACCGTGAGGCCAAACCTCTACCCGCTGCTGCAGCCGGGCACACAACCATCACGTCTTGGTTCTTTGGTGCCGAAAATGGCCGCATCGAACACGGCTTTGATCCGTTTGGATGGCGGGGCAGAACCATGAAGCGCTTGAGTGTAAGAGATATCTTTCAACCGACGGTCCTTCTGGCGTTGGCATTGATGGCTGTTATTGTGATGATGATCCTACCGATGCCCGCTTGGGTTCTCGACGTGGGTCTGGCCGCCTCCTTCGCGCTGGCCATATTGATCTTCACGGTCACACTTTTCATCGAACGGCCACTTGATTTCTCGGCCTTTCCAACGATCCTGCTGGCCTCTCTTGTGCTCCGATTGTCGCTCAATGTCTCCTCGACCAAGCTGATCATCGGTCAAGGGCATACCGGAACGGACGCGGCCGGTGACGTGATAGAAGGATTTGCCAATTTCGTCATGGGCGGCAGCATCTTTCTTGGACTCGTCGTCTTTGGCGTGCTGCTGATCGTGAATTTCATGGTTATCACCAAAGGTGCCGCCCGTATGGCCGAGGTTGGCGCGCGCTTTGCCCTGGATGGGATGCCGGGTAAACAGCTTGCGATCGACAGCGACATGTCCGCAGGCGCGATCGACCATGCCGAAGCAAAGGAGCGGCGTGAGCGCGAACAACAGGAAACCACTTTCTTCGGGTCGTTGGATGGTGCATCCAAATTTGTCAAAGGAGATGCTATTGCTGGTCTCCTGATCACACTTCTGAATTTCGTCATGGGCTTGATTATGGGAACGGTCGTGCAAGACATGCCCATTGGCCAGGCTTTTGAAACCTATTCTATCCTGACGGTTGGCGACGGGCTCGTCACGCAAATACCCGCTGTTGTCATTTCGATTGCCTCGGCCCTGCTTTTGGCGCGAGGCGGAACGCAGGGTTCCACCGACTCTGCTTTGGTCAAACAGCTTGGCCGGCATCCGGCTGCCATGGGCACAGTTGCGGTTCTGATGGTGCTTTTTGCACTGGTCCCTGGTCTGCCTTTTGCCCCTTTTATTGTTGGTGGCTTGACCCTCGGGACGACGGCATTTTGGCTCAAACGGCGCCAGATATCAGAGGCCAGTACAACCATGGGTGAGGAGTCCGTTGATCTGCCGCCGGAACCTTCGATGGGCGACATTCTTGAGCTCGACGACATCCATGTCGAATTCGCGTCAGACCTCGTAGATATGGTGTTGGACCCAGGAACCGGCCTCGACGCACGCATTTCAAACATGCGTCGCCACGTAGCCACCCACTTCGGGATGATCCTTCCAGAAATACGTCTCACGGATGATCCATCGCTGCCGACTGGAACATATGTGATCCGTATCCAAGGCGTCGAACAAGCGCGCGCCCAGCTCAAAGCGGATCAAATTCTAGCCCTTGACCCCGAGCTTAGTCCGACCCTGCCTGCTGGAGAGTCTGTCGCCGAGCCGGTTTACGGTGCGCCCGCGCGATGGATCCCAACCAGCGCAAGAGACGCGGCAGCGCTTGCAGGAACCACGCTTGTTGGGCCAGCCGAAGTGCTGGCAACCCACTTGCTTGAAGTCATCAAGCGCAATCTTAGCCGCCTTCTTAGCATGAAATCGATGCGCCGCTTACTTGACGAATTGATCAACATTTCTGATCCGGTCCGATCTGATGCCAACAGAAAACTCATTGAAGAGTTGGTCCCAGACAAAGTTCCGCCAGATCTGCTGCACGCCGTCTTGCGGCTGCTTCTGGCTGAACAGGTTTCCATCAGAAATCTGCCGCTGATCCTAGAGGCTATTGCAGAAGGACGCCCGAACCACACGCAACCTGAGGCACTATGCGAATTCGTGCGTCAACGCCTCGGTTTCCAGATTGTAGCGGGCTTGCAACGCCAGGATGGAACTCTTCCCTTGATTCAGTTGGCACCAGCATGGGAGGACACCTTTTCAAACTATCAGATGGAAGCCGATCGCGGCGGGCTGGATGTCGCCTTGCCGCCCGACGTGTTCAACGCCCTCGCCGTTGCCGTTGGGGAGGAGGTCGCAAGAGCGAGCGAAACTGGAGCGTTCCCGGCAATTGTAACATCGACTTTGAGGCGCCGTTTTCTACGCACGGTGCTGGCGGCAAAAAGCATAACGAACCCCGTTTTGTCCTTCGAAGAGATCGGCCTTGAGGCGCGCCCTGCGCTTTTGGGTGTTGTGCCCGCGTGACCGAACTCGCGGCCCTGTTGGATCTGACAGAAGAAATCCTTTGGCTGCATTTCCTCGTTTTTTTGCGCGTTGCGGCCGCCATTTCGCTGTTTCCCGGCTTTGGCGAGCAATCCGTTCCCTTGAGGATCAAGCTTGGTCTGGCGATTATGATGACGATGATAATCGCGCCAGCCATCGCACCTGCGATTTTCCCGGTGCAAATCGATCCGCCACCGCTCGGGTTGGTTGTTTTGACCGAGGCCGTCATAGGTCTAATGATTGGGCTTGGCATCAGGCTGTTCGTAATGGCGCTACAAACAGCGGGAACCGTGGCGGCGCAATCCACATCTCTTTCCCAAATCCTCGGCACTCAAGGAATTGATCCTATCCCGGCTATGGGTCATATTCTGGTCCTTGGTGGCATCACACTGGCCATGATAACAGGCTTGCATGTGCGCCTAGCAGAACTTGTCATTCTGACCTATGCGCTCTTCCCGGTGGCGCAGTTTCCAAGTGGTGCTGCAGTTTCAGCTTGGGGTGTTCAACAGATCGCAAACACCTTCGCCTTGGCTTTTAGCCTTGCTGCACCCTTTGTCATCATTTCCGTGCTCTACAACCTTACACTCGGCGTCATTAATCGAGCCATGCCGCAAATGATGGTCGTTTTCGTAGGAGCACCCGTGATCACAGCCGCTGGCATGACCATACTGCTGGTTATGGCGCCCGCGATGCTGACGCTTTGGGTCGAGGCGCTTGGCGGTTTCATGTCCAATCCGTTCGGAGGGTGACGATGGCAAATCAGGACGATGACACAGACAAGTCATTTGAACCAACGCAGCACAAACTGGATGAGGCGCGCAAAAAAGGGGACGTGGCCCGCTCCGCCGACCTAGATACAGCGGCCGGGTATGGCGGTTTCTTGATTGTCGCGCTGGCGGCTGGGGCCTCCTCTGTAGATCGTGCAGGCTCTTCGATGCGCCATCTCTTTGATCAACCGGACATCTTGTCCGACGTGGTGTTCGAGGGAACAGGCAGCGCGGCCCTTGTCGGTATCCTGATCTCGCTTGTGCTCGCTGTCAGTGCTTGGTTTTTGATCCCCGCGAGTATGGTTATCTTGTCCAACCTAGCGCAGCGCAGTTTTGTTGTAGCACCTGAAAAGCTACGCCCCAAATTCTCGCGCATCAATCCGGTGCAAAACGCAAAGAACAAGTTCGGGCCGACCGGGCTCTTTGAGTTTGGCAAAAACTTTGTGAAGCTTCTGGCATTCTCTGTGGCACTTGGTGCTTTTCTAGTCGCGCGGAGCTCCGATATGGCCGGCGCTGTGCATGCAGAGGCACGCATGGTGGGTGCCTTGATGGTGCAGATGATGGTTGAATTTATGGCCATCGTCTTGGCCTTGTCCATGGCGATCGGTGCCATCGATTTCTTTTGGCAACGTTTTGATCACAGAAGAAAATTGCGCATGTCCCATCGTGATATCCGCGAAGAACACAAGCAACATGAAGGGGATCCGCATCTCAAGCAGGAACGCCGACAGAGGGCCACGCGCATTGCAATGGAGCAAATGATGGCTGAGGTACCTGAGGCGGATGTGGTCATTATGAACCCAACCCATTTTGCAGTCGCACTGAAATGGAGCCGGCTTCCCGGTTCCGCACCGGAATGTGTGGCTAAAGGTCAGGATCATGTGGCTCTCGCTATTCGCGATAGGGCATTTGAGGCAGGTGTGCCCGTGCATCAGGATCCGCCCACAGCGCGGGCGCTGTTTGCAACTGTGGAGATCGGGCAAGAAATTGCGCCGGACCACTATCGCGCAGTAGCAGCGGCCATTCGTTTTGCAGAAACTATGCGACGTCGCGCGCGTGTCTTTTCATGACACCGCTAGAGCTAGATCACTTGACCAAACTGAGCCAAGCGCAACAGGACGCGGACGCGGCGAAACTACGGGCCATTCATTCAGAAGAGCAGAGAATTCGATCTCAATTGGCCGCTCTTGATGCTACCCACGACAGCGCGCGCGACTTGCCCGCCTTGGAAACCCTCCAGCAGCGCCGCGTTGGCGGGGACCTTCTATGGCAGCGATGGATCGGACGTCGTCGGCGAGAACTACAAATGCAGTTGGCGCGCTGTTTGGCCCGGAAGGGGACTGCACGCCGGCACTTGCAAAAGAGCTTTGGCAAGAGCTCTGCCCTACAAAAAATCGAAACTAACGCACAAACGCGTGAGGATCATGCAACGAACACTCGAAGGTTTGAGGCGATGACGCAGATTGGCGTGCTGTTACAGTCAAAGTAAATGCGCCGCGCGAGACCAGAGCTGCTTCAGGACGGAATTCAGTAAAAGTTGCGCCCGAATATTTGGTTCAGAGATCCTGACGCGCAAGATCGACAATCAGGACGCCAAACACACCCTTGGGCAAAACCTGCCTGGCCATGTCTGTCAACCCTGAGCGCAAGACATCCAGATTGCCTGCCTCCGTGAACGCGCCGTCAAAACCACCAATATTGGCGTGATCGAACATCACCTGCAAAAGCGCGTCTCGCAGCTTTGGCTCGCGCTGAAAAACAGTCTCGCGCAGACCTGTTTCAACCTCAATGCTCAGCGACATAACCACAAGCGAACTGACCATACTGTCTGAGACAACCGGCACAACGAACTGATTGTTGAGCTTCACAAATTCGCTCACCCCGCTCGATTCGGGATCCATCTTTTCTGGATCCTTGGAGGCGGCCTTCGATGACGCGTCTGCTGGTTCCTTTTCCATATCCGCCTTAGCGGCATCGGCCATTTCAGTCTTTGGCTCTTCCGCAGGTTTAAGAAACCAGCCCGCACCCACCCCTGCGCCGAGACCGAATAGGGTTAGGATCAATGGCAGCAAGATTGCACGCATGTCGGCCTCTTAAAATGGAAGAATGACATCTAGGATCTGCTGACCATAGCGTGGCTGCTGGACATCGGTGATTTGACCGCGGCCACCGTAGGAAATGCGGGCAGATGCGATCTTGTCATAGGTGATCTCATTTTTCCGAGATATATCTTCTGGCCTGACAAAACCGCTCACTAAAAGTTCGCGCAATTCGAAATTCACGCGCACCTCTTGCACGCCCTGAATTTCCAGCACACCATTGGGCAAAACCTGAGTGATAGTGGCTGCCACACGCAAGGTGAGTTCCTCTTGGCGCCGCACGCTCCCGTCGCCAGCAGAGGACGCATTCGACGAGATATCAACCGCATTGTCCAGAGTGGCGCCAGTGGGAAGTTCATCATTGATGCGCTGGGGAATACCAAAGAGCTGTGGGATCTGGAGGCCTTCGGCACCGGTGCGCGACCGCGCGGTTTGATTGGAGATTTGCGCTTCCTCATCAATTTCAATGACCACAGTGAGAATATCGCCTTTCTGCATCGCGCGCCGGTCGCCAAGCAAAGACCCGCGGCCAGCACTCCATAGCGAGGCGCGATCCACATGTCGTGACGGACCGGTCACGGGTGGCAAGCCGCCATAAATCATCGCGGCATGTTCGTTGCCGTCATTTGCATCGGTGAAACTTGGTGCGCGGCCAATGTCTTCAAATCGCGCGCAAGCCGAAAAACATAAGCAAATGCCGAGCACCGCAGTTACATCCCTAATCATGGTAAATCCTTTTACTTGGCGACAAAAACAGTGCCATTGGGACCAACCCATCCGTTTACTGTGTTGCGCGACGACATGTTCATGACACGAACCCTCTCGCCAGGGGCTGCGCGGCTGAGCGAACGCCCCTCAGCCGTGATTTGAAGGCCATTTTTCTGGAATATGATCGGGACAATCTGATTGCGTTCTATCACCGCGGGTGGCCCAATATCTGTCAGGCGGATCGGGCGACCTGCGTAGATCGCCCGACGTGCCTCCAGCCCAACGACCTGAGCTGGATCATCCGCAATGCCGGTCATGTCGCCGTCCGTAATAGACACATCATCTGGGATGATAACGCTTTGCGCGCGAATTGTGCGCGTAGCGATCACCATGTCGGCCCGCAGAAGTTCAGGAACCAAGCAAGCGATGACGGAAAGCGCTATGATGCCAAGCTTGATCATCGGATCTGCGTTGTCGCGCCCATCATTTGGTCCACTGCAGTGATGACTTTGGCGTTCAACTCATAGCCGCGTTGCGCTTCAATAAGATCGGTTATCTCACGCACCGGGTCGACGGAGCTGTCTTCCAAATATCCTTGCCGTAGCGTTCCCAACCCATCTTGCCCGGGCGTTGACGTAATGGGTGCGCCTGAGGCTTCTGTTTCCAGAAAGTTGTTCCCACCGATCGCTTCCAACCCCTTGGGGTTGCTGAACCCTATGAGATTGAATTGCCCCAAAAGCTGCGCTTCAGCAGTCTCTGTGAAGTAGGCATAAACCTCTCCGTCAGGATTGATTGAGATGCTGCGCGCGTCATCCGGAATGGTAATCTCAGGCGCCACAACAAAGCCTGCTGCGGTGACAATTGTGCCTTCACCCGTCCGTTTGAAGGCGCCATCGCGGGTATATGCTGCCTGGCCGGAAGGTAATGTGATCTCCAGATACCCATTGCCTTCTATGGCCACATCGAGATCACCCCCCGATTGGGCAAGCGCACCTTGTTGCAAATTCATTGTGATCGCGGCAGGGCGGACGCCCAAGCCCAGTTGCACGCCTGTCGGCAAGACCGTTCCATCGGTTGCGTTGATAGCACCAGGGCGCGCGACTTGTTGATAGTGCAGATCGGCAAATTCTGCGCGACGAGTATTGTAGCCCGTCGTGTTCATATTGGCGAGGTTGTTGGAGATCGTCTCAACCCGCATCTGCTGTGCTGCCATACCAGTGGCTGCAATTTTCAAAGCGCGCATTGGCGTGTCCTTTCTGCTCTTATCTTCGTTTTATCGTTCCTGTCCGAAGGCGCGGATCGCATCACGGGACCTTTGATTTTCGGAGTCGAGGAAACTTTGGCCAAGCTCGTAGGCGCGCTGTACTTCGATCATGCGGCTTACTTGCAGGATCGTATCTACATTGGAGCTTTCAAGATGACCTTGAACGATGTGCGCCTCTTCCACGGGATCAAGCGGCGTTTCTGGCCGGAACATGACGCCACCCTCTCGGAAAATGTCGCGCGGGTTCTGGGGCTGTACAAGGCCCAACTGGCCCAACAGCCGCCCATCCGCACTGATCGTGCCATCCCCGGCGACATCTATCTTGGTCGTATCAGGGGGAATGAAGATGGGTGCGCCCCCGGCATCGAGCACGTTATAGCCGTCATGCGTTACCAGATCTCCGGCTTGAGAAAGGGTGAAACTGCCAGCTCGCGTGATCCGCTCGCCATTGGGTGTTTCGATTAGAAAAAATCCCTCTCCCTCAATCCCGAAATCCAGCTGACTGCCCGTCTGTGTAAGATTGCCTTGCAAAAAGGACGTGTTGCGCACATCCCCCTGCGCCATAGAAACGGATGGTCCGGTATCAGTTCCGACGACGTATTCGGAAAAAATGACCCCTTCCTGCCGAAAGCCGGTTGTGGAGGCATTGGCAATATTGTTGGCGATGATTTGCATCTCGGACATCAGCCCAGATTGCCGGGTGAGAGTGGTGTAGCCTGATAGATCCAATTCAGCCTCCGATGATGAGGGGTACGAGCATGTCTTGAAAGTATGAAACCAAAGTCTGCGTCATGAAGCCCATGGACAACCAGAAGACCAGCACGATGGCCCCCAGCTTGGGAACGAAGGTGAGCGTGAGCTCTTGAATTGATGTGAGCGCTTGAAAAAGCCCCACGATCAAACCGGCAAACAACGCCATTCCAAGGATCGGCAATGAAATGGTGAGAGCCACCCACAAGCCTTGGCGCATGGTGTCGAAGAAGATAATCTCTTCGCTCATGTCTTACACCGGCATGCGCAGGATTTCTTGATAGGCCTCCACCACTCGGTCGCGCACGGTTACCGCGGCCTCCACCGCCATTTCCGTTTGCGCAAGAGCCTGAACAAGCGTGTGCGGATCTGCGCCAGTGGTCATGGCAGCCTTCGCGGTGTCTTCAGATTCCTGCAAAGTTGCTGCGAAATCGCGCGTGATATTGGCCAGATACTCCCCCGCTTTTGGGCCGGGTGCAGGTTCAGTGGCCGGGCGGGCAGCGGTGTAATTCTTCACCGCGCCCAGTGCTTGAATATCCATTCTGGATCTCCTTTATCGTCTTAAGAGGTCAAATAGGCTTCTGCCCATTTGCCTGGTCTGCTCGAACATTTTGAGGTTTGCCTCATAGCTGCGTTGCGCTTCGCGCGCGTCTGCCAGTTCGATCATTAGGTTGACGTTTGAGCCGTCATAACTGCCAGTGTCATCTGCCATAGGGTGCGCCGGGTCATAGATGCGGGTGAGCTCAGATTGATCCATACGTACCCGTCCGGTCTGAACCATGCCTGGGGTGCCAGACGCATCCATAGTGGTTCGAAATGGCACTGTCTTTCTCCGGTATCCCGGCGTGTCGGCATTAGCGATGTTTTCAGACAGATGACGCAAGCGTTGTGATTGCGCCAAGAGACCACTGGATGAAACTGAAAGAGCATTGGAAAATTCAGACATAACAGCCCCCTATCGCCGACCAATGGAGCTGCGCAGGATTGTCATGGAAGACTGATAGATCGCCATGGCGCGGTCATGCTGCCGTTTGGCATCGACGCCGTGCATCATTTCGGTTTCCAGTGATACGGAGTTGCCGTTGGGATCGGCAATCGCATCTTGCCTTTCGAACACGGCATGTCCATTGGGCGACTGCGCCATATTCAAATGCGAGGAACGGGTCGCACGCATTTGAAAATCACCCGATGCCTCCGACAAATGAGACTGGAACGAAGCGATATCCTGCGCCTTGTAGCCAGGCGTATCTGCGTTTGCCATGTTTTGCGCAATGACAGCATGGCGCGACCCGGCATGGCGGGCCATGGCATGCGCCATGTTAAAGACTTCTATCTTTTCGAACACCAGGGCTTCTCCCTTGATTGGCTTCAACCAAGGCTTAACCGTGATTCCTTTAGAAATTGTTTTCAGAACATGAGTGGAGCGTTCGATGTCTCAACATGCCTTTTCCGCCCTGCAGTCCGAAATAGCAACGTTACGGGCTCATCACCGTGTCGGCCGCGTTATGCGAGTCGAAGGCGGTCTGGTGCATATCTCTGGATTGTCTGACAGTGCACGATTGGGGGATAGATTGCGCATTTCACGGGGTGGCCCGGCGCCGCTCATTGGTGAGGTTCTGCAGCTGGCCCCCGACCACATTACGATGCTGCCCGAAGAAGCCCCGGTGGGGGTGGCCCTTGGCCAACCTGTGCAGCTGACGGACCCGGTAGAGATCGCGCCTGATTGGTCCTGGCTTGGCCGGGTGATCGATCCGTTTGGGCAACCCATGGACGGGCTTCCTTTGTTGCGCGGGCCCAAGGCATGCCCGCCGACAGCAGCGCCGCCACCGCCGACACAGCGGCGCACTCTGGGCGAGCGGATAGACACCGGCACGGCCGTTTTCAACACACTCCTGCCGATTGTACGCGGGCAAAGGCTTGGGTTGTTTGCCGGTTCAGGTGTGGGAAAGTCCAACCTACTGGGCCATCTCGGTCGTGAGATGAAGGCGGATTTGGTGGTGTTTGCTTTGATTGGCGAACGCGGACGCGAACTCAGAGAGTTCATTGAAAACACGCTTGGGCCTGAGGGGATGAAACGCTCTGTCATTGTCGCGGCCACTTCGGATCGCTCTCCTCTCACGCGTCGCCGCTGCGCATGGACCGCGATGAGCATTGCCGAACATTTCCGCGATGCCGGTCAGCACGTCCTGTTTTTGGCAGACAGCGTCACGCGGTTTGCAGAGGCGCATCGCGAAATTGCCACCGCGGCTGGCGAGCTGCCTGCCCTACGCGGCTATCCGTCATCCATGGCCCATATGATCATGTCGCTGTGTGAAAGAGCGGGGCCGGGTATAGAGGGAACAGGCGACATCACCGCACTCTTCAGCGTCTTGGTCGCGGGCTCGGACATGGAAGAGCCAGTTGCGGATGTGCTGCGCGGCGTTCTGGACGGTCATGTTGTGATGGACCGCACCATTGCGGAGCGGGGGCGGTATCCCGCGATTGATCTTTTGCGGTCTGTGTCGCGCAGTCTGCCACGCGCGGCCAGCATGTCCGAAAACGAAATGATCCTGCGGGCACGGCGGCTTTTGGGTGTCTATGCCCAGTCTGAGACGATGGTGCGCGCGGGGCTCTACACGGATGGAACAGATCCAGATTTGGATCAGGCAATACGCATATGGCCCGAGCTCGACGCCTTCATAGCAGAGACCGAAACAGCAGGCATCGAGAACAGTTTCAACAA
>CAKZYL010000053.1 GCA_937884705.1 uncultured Roseovarius sp.
GATCATTTGGATCGCGCTGAAGGACGCAGGGATCGAACAGATACCCGTTACAAAACGGCCGACCGCGTCGAAGATCGTCGGGACTTTGTTGAAAGCGTGATTGACGAGACGTTCGATCATGGCCCGGTCGATGTCATTGAAGACCATCTGGACCGCAGAGAGGGCGTACACGATCGGCTCTGGTGAGCCCGGAAAGGGCTGGTGGCTTTCAGCTATGGCTCAACTCGTCTTACCGGTGAAGAGGCGCGCTAGTGCGCCGTATTGGCTCAGGCCAACACCCGAGAGGATAAGCGCCATCGCCAGAAAAAGACTTGGTGGCAGGGGCTCTGACAGGATGGTGATCCCGAAGATCACTGACCAGATAGGCACCATGTAATTCACCAGCCCCATGAAAACGGGGCCTGCATCTTTGATAACCTGAATGAGAATGATCTGCGCGATACCCGTGGGCAAAACGCCCAGATAGATCAGTGCCCAGAGGCTGCGGCCTTCGGGCAGTGCCGGCAGCCCTTCCATGAAAAGCGCGTAAGGCGTGAAGACCAGTGCCGCGACCAGCAAAACGGCTGCGGCCAGCTCCAATAGATCCGTCTGTGGGCTGAGCCGCGTGCAGATTGAGCCCATCGCATAGCAACAGGCCGCGCCGACGCAGGCGAGCCTGGCCAGCAGCTCAAGATCTGCACCCGTTGACGCGAAGGCCTCAGGACCAATGAGCACGATGACGCCCAGCGTCCCCGTAGCAAAGCCCACACTGCGCCGCCATGTCAGGCGTTCACCAGGAACCAATAGATGCGCCAAGGGCAAGGTGAAAAGAGGCACAACCGCCATGCAGACGCCGGCAAACCCGGATGCCACATTTTGCTGACCCCAGCTGAGCAAGGAAAATGGCACTGCGTTCGATAAAAGCGCCATGCCACAAATGAAGGCCCAGAGCCGCGCGGATCCCGGTGCCCTGAAAGAGGGGATGGATCTTCCGCGCGCCAGGTTGATCGACAAGAGCAATACCGCACCGAGGCAAAGGCGGACGGCCACGAGTGTCAATGGACCGGTGCCCTCGAGGGCGATCGTTGTCGACATAAACGCCGCGCCCCAGATCACGCCGAGCGCAGAGATCCGCAGCCAGTTGATAGGGGAGATGTCTTGCATTTTGGGCCTTACGAAAAGGGGCGCTCAGTGCCGAGCGCCCGTTCTCTAGATATCATCGTAATCGGTAAGGCAAGCGACCGCGTGGGGCAAAGACCACCCGACGGGGGCGCATGGCTTAGTTCTTCTCTTGATCCACCAGTTTGCCGGCGGAGATCCATGGCATCATGCCGCGCAGACGCTCCCCCACTTCTTCGATCTGGTGCGCGTCGTTCATGCGACGTGTGCCTTTGAAGAACGGTTGCCCAACGGCGTTTTCCTGCATGAAGTCGCGCACGAACTTACCTGTCTGGATGTCTCGCAGGATCGCTTTCATTTCAGCTTTGGTCTGGTCGTAGGGCAAGACGCGCGGACCGGAGACATACTCACCATACTCGGCCGTGTTGGAGATGGAGTAGTTCATGTTGGCAATGCCGCCCTCATAGATCAGATCCACGATCAGCTTCACTTCGTGCAGGCATTCGAAATACGCCATTTCGGGCGCGTAACCGGCTTCGACGAGTGTCTCAAAGCCCATGCGGATCAGCTCGACGAGACCACCGCAGAGAACGGCTTGTTCGCCGAATAGATCGGTTTCACATTCTTCGCGGAAGTTCGTCTCGATGATGCCCGAGCGGCCGCCGCCAATGGCAGAGCAGTAGCTCAGACCAATCTCAAGCGCGCGTCCGGAGGCGTCGTTGTTCACGGCCACAAGGCAGGGCACACCGCCGCCTTTGGCGTATTCGCCGCGCACCGTGTGGCCCGGGCCCTTCGGCGCCATCATGATGACGTCCACGCCGGGCTTTGGCTCAATAAGGCCAAAATGCACGTTCAGACCATGGGCAAAGGCCATCGCCGCGCCGTCCTTGAGGTTGTCATGCACGTATTTCTTGTAGGTCTCGGCCTGCAGTTCATCGGGCATGGTGAACATGATGAGGTCGCACCAGGCTGCCGCTTCGGCGATGCCCATGACCTTGAGGCCTTCACCTTCGGCCTTTTTGGCGCTTGGCGAGCCTTCCCGCAGCGCCACAACAACGTTTTTTGCGCCTGAATCGCGCAGGTTCAGAGCGTGAGCGTGGCCCTGGCTGCCGTAGCCCAGTATGGCCACATTCATGTCTTTGATCAGGTTGATGTCGCAGTCGCGATCATAGTAAACGCGCATGATTTTCCTCCTAGCGGTTCATTTTGCCGGGGAGCATACGCAGAAACCGGCCATAAGAGCGGCATTTTCCGGTGTGATTGAAGTATTTTTCGCGTATCTATAATCAAGCAATGTAATTCTTGGTTTTTTCATGCTCGACGACAGCGACCGGCGCCTTCTGCGCCAGTACCAGTATGCCCCTGATCTCTCTGTTGCCGATCTGGCAGAGCAAGCCGGCGTGACGCCAGGCACCTGTGCTCGCCGATTGGACCGAATGCGAGAGGCGGGGATCATTCGCGCCAATCAGGCGGTGATCAACTGGCGGGCGCTCGGCTATGAAGTGGAGGTGTCGTTGCGCGTGACCCTGGAGAAATCTGTGCCGCGCGCCTTTGATGCGTTTCTGGCTGCGGCCCGTGACGTAGCAGAGGTGGTCGAGATCCAGACCTTTCTTGGCCGCGTGGACGTGCGTCTCTCGGTCATTGCCCGCGACATGGGCCATTACCAAGAGATCTATCGCACAGCGATCCTCGCCCTGCCCCACATCGCCGATATCGAGGCCCTTATGCATGTCGCGCGGATCAAGAGCGATGAGCTTTTGCCCATATGATCGAGCTCGACACCACAGACCGGGCCCTTTTGCGCCTCCTGGCGGATGATGCCACGCAAACGGCCAGCGCCCTGGGTCGCAAACTTGGCCTGTCGCAGCCTGCCATCTGGCGTCGCACCAAACGTTTGCGCGAGGCCGGCGTTATCATCGGTCAGAGGCTGGATCTTGATGCCGAAGCATTGGGCTTTGGCGTGACGGTGTTTCTCGGGGTGAAACTGGCCACCAAGGGGCGCGTGAGCATCGCCGATTTTGAACGCGCGGTATCGGCGATCCCCGAAGTGCAAACCGTGGAGCACATTCTCGGGCTCTATGATTATCGCTTGCGGGTGGTGGCCCGCGATATCGCGGATTTTGAGCGCGTGTTGCGGCGCCGGATCATGATGCTTCCCGGGGTCGGCGATGTAGAAGCAAACGTGCTCTTAAGCGAAGAACGCAGACCGGGGCCCATCGGTGCCGCGCTTTTAAATGGCGCTTTGCCATAAAAGTTCTACAGTCCAAGCAGCGCCACCGACGATAAGGACAGGCCCATGAACAAAGCAGCCACGAAAGACGCCTACACGTTGATCCTCGAAGCGATTGACGGGGGGGACTTTCGGCCCGGTGATCGATTGGTGGAAAGCGATTTGGCAGACCGGTTTGGTGTCTCCCGAACGCCAATCCGAGAGGCGTTACAACGCTTAGAGACACAAAGCCTTCTCACACGCGATGGTCGCAGTCTGATTGTGGCCTCACTTGATCATAACCAACTTGCAGAGCTTTACGTCGTGCGCGCGGAGCTGGAAGGTCTGGCTGCAGGCTTGGCCGCCCGTCATGCCAGCCCCGAAGAGGTGCGCGTTTTGCAGGATATGGTCCAAGACGACCACAAGTTGATGGGCAACCCACAAGCGATGGCGCGCGCCAACCGGCGGTTTCACAAGCAGATCCATCTGAGTTCTCATAATCGGTATCTGGTGCAGCAACTGGATCTGGTGCATCGCTCCATGGCCTTGATGGCGACCACGTCACTTGCAGCCGTTGGGCGCGATGAGGATGCGCTTAAAGAACACAGCGCGATTGTAGAGGCCATTCATGAGGGTGATGTGGCGACGGCGACAGAAGCGCTCCGATCCCATATCTCGAAAGCCTTTGTGACCCGGCTGAAGCTCGATTCCGGCGAAGTGGAAAGCGCCGTTTAAGGCTAACCCCTCGCTGGTTACCCTTTGGTCATTACTCTCCCGACGGCTTCGCGCTGCGATGGTTCATCTTTTCAGGGCCGGTGGTCGCAAAGCCGTGCTGGGTCTTGTCCCAGAAGTAGGGTTTGACGGCCAGCTCGTAGACCGCCTTGTAAGCCGCGACCGCCCCTAAAGGTGTGTAAAAATGCATGGTTGGGGTCCAAGGCAGCAAGTGTCGATGTCTGCGCCCCGCAACAGCGCTGGCATGGATCGTGATATTGATCACTTCGATTACTAGAAAGCCAGAGCCCAGCCCAATCATCAAATCACGCGAGATAAAGGGGTCGAGGGGATGCGCAAAACCGAAAAGCACCAGCCAAAACGACCACAAAACGGGGGCGAGTAGGAACTGAGACAGGGCCGTGACGAAATGCGCCTGAAAGCCCAAGAATTTCCAAAGGCCCAATTGCCTGATCAAAAGCCCCGGGCGACGCATGTGAACGATATAGGTGGTCATATAGCCTTTGAGCCAGCGGGAGCGTTGTCGGATCCATGCCCACGGCCGGCAATTTGCCTCTTCGTCTGTGACGGTTGCCAGCATTTCCGTGCGATATCCATGCCGTGCCAGCCGGAAGCCGAGATCAGCATCCTCTGTCACATTATGGGCGTCCCACCCGCCGAGATGCTCCAAAATAGCGCGGCGGAAAAACAAGGTGGTGCCGCCAAGCGGGATGGCCCAGCCCAACTGCGATATGCCCGGCAGGATAAGCCTGAACCACGTCGCGTATTCTATTGTAAAGCACCGAGCGAGCCAGTTTTGCCGCGGATTGTAGTAATCAAGAACGCCCTGGATACAGGCAACATCCGGCGGCAAGGCCTGAAATCGGCGAACCACCTGGGTGATCTGATCGGGCGCTGGTGCGTCTTCTGCATCATATACGCCGATGATCTCTCCTTCACAAAAATCGAGCGCGTAGTTCATCGCGCGCGGTTTGGTTCGCGGTTGACCATCGGGCACAACAACAGGACGGATCCACGGCGGCAGATCAATCCTGGCCAACATGTTTTGCGTGGTGTCATCGGCCTCTTCAATCACCAGCAGCACATCCAAGAGGCATTTAGGATAGGTGAGCTTGCTCAATCGGGCGACGAGCGCATGCAACACTTCGGTTTCTCGAAAGAGCGGCACAAGGATCGAGACCTTGGGCAGCGGTTGGTCATCGTGCTGCAGGAGCGCGTCAGAGTGCGGTTCAGCGGTTTTATGCATGATAAATGCCGCTGTTTTGAAGACGGCCGAGACAACCAGCGTGAAGATCGCCCAGACAGCACAGGCTGCGAAGACAATTTCCGGGAAAGCCCACGTCGCGTAGGCCAACAAGGACACGGCGCCGGCGATCAATGTCAGACGCAGTGATCTTGACCGACTCCAGGTTCGGCAGCTTTCGCGCTCGGGCACGCGGGTACAGGCCGCTTCTGTCAATTTCGTGCGGTTGAATGTGGCAATCCGCGTCTGGATCGCCTCACGCGGGGCCAGCAAGATGCGTGCGCGTTCCAATTCCGATGGCAGCATATCCCCGATTTTGGACAAAACTTCAGGATCTTCCACCACAAGAGCGGGCGAGCCATCGCGATCGACAATGGGCATCACCGCGTGGCTCAATAGCAGCGATGGCTCAAGGTCGGTCTGCACGTATGGCAAGCGGCGCAGTTCATCTGCTGACAGGCGCCGCGTTTTGCCCGATTTCGCGTGTACATCCAGAAGCGACTGCCGACTCGCCAGACCTTCGGTCAGCAAGATACGATCAAGTGACGCATTGCAGTTTCTTTGTACTGTGCGCGCGTGAGAAATGTCCTCAGGTGAAATGGCGCCATAGCGCACCAAATCGGCGGCGCGTTTCTCTTGCACGTCCTCCAAGGTTGCCTCGACATCCGCATGGATGCCGCCAACCTGCCGGAGCTCGGTAATCCCCATACCGTTCCCTATTTTGTCCTGTTCCCAGGGCGCGTTCGGCACAGGTTTCGCGTGGATTGGTTAACAAAATGTAAATATTACCGTATGTTAACCAATTAATGTCAGTTTATCGCGAAGGGGTACAAAGGCAAAGAAAGCCCCGTTTGCAGGCTACTTAGCGGCATCAGCCATGGAGGCTGCAAAGCGCTCAAACAGGTAGAAACTGTCCTGGGGGCCAGGGCTGGCTTCTGGGTGATGCTGCACTGAAAAGACGGGCTTATCTGCCAGCCTGATCCCACAATTTGAGCCATCAAAGAGCGACACATGCGTCTCCAAGACACCCTGCGGCAAGCTTTGGCTATCGACAGCGAAGCCGTGGTTCATTGACGTGATTTCGACCTTGCCCGTCTCTATCTCTTTGACCGGGTGATTGGCGCCGTGATGGCCGTGATTCATCTTGACCGTTTCGCCCCCAAGCGCGAGGGCCAGCATCTGATGGCCCAAGCAAATACCGAAGATCGGGATGTCCTTTTCCAGAACGCCCTGGATCATTGGTACCGCATATTCTCCGGTCGCGGCAGGATCGCCAGGGCCGTTTGAGAGAAACACACCATCGGGGTTGTGCCCGAGCACATCTTCGGCCGTCGCCGTCGCAGGAAGGACCGTGACATTGCATCCTGCACTGGCCAAGCAGCGCAGGATGTTGCGTTTTGCTCCGTAATCGACGGCGACCACCTTGTATTTGGGATCTGCCTGGCGCGTATACCCTTCCGGCCAGGCCCAGCGCATTTCATCCCAGCGATACGACTGCGCGCATGTCACGTCTTTGGCCAGATCAAGCCCTTCAAGACCGACAAATCCCCGTGCAGAGGCCACGAGAGCTTCTACATCAAACTGGCCGTCGGGATTGTGCGCGAGCGCCACATGAGGCGCGCCTTGCTGCCGGATGGCGCGGGTCAGCCGACGCGTGTCAATTCCGCCGATCGCAACCCGACCGCGCCGTTCCAGCCAATCGGCCAGACGTTCCGCCGCGCGCCAATTGCTCGGCTCTGTCGGGTCCCATTTGACAACCATACCTTCGGCCACCGGATCGGCTGTTTCATCGTCATCGGGGTTCACACCGACATTGCCGATATGGGGGAAGGTAAATGTCACCACCTGGCCCGCATAAGACGGATCGGTCATGATCTCTTGGTAGCCGGTCATCGCGGTGTTGAAGCAGAGTTCAGCGGTGACCTGCCCGGCGGCGCCAAACCCGTGGCCGTAAAACAACGACCCATCCGCCAACGCAAGGCATGCGGTGGGGCGCGATGGTGTCATGGGGGCCATGGGACAGCTCTCCGGCAGCAGGGTCTGATCGGCAAATTGTCGGAGGTGTATGCAGGGTGAGAGCAAGGGTCAAGGGGCAATGTCACGAGATCAGAACCGGTTGTCAGACGGCGCGGTTTCCGCTACGCATCGCGTTCTCATCAGAGCAGGACACATCACGACATGGCACTGAAGACTCGCATCGATGATGCCCTCAAGCGGGCGATGAAGGACAAAGACAAATTGCGTCTTGGAACGCTGCGCCTGATCAATGCAGTGCTCAAAGATCAATCCATTGCCAGACGGGGCGAAGGCAAAGACCCCGAATTGTCGGAAGACGATATTCTCGCGGTGCTGGGAAAAATGACCAAGCAGAGACAGGAAAGCCTGCGCGCCTATGAAGAAGGCGGACGCATTGACCTGGCGGAGCGTGAGAAGGCCGAGATTGGCATTATCGCGGAATTTCTGCCACGCCAATTGACCTCTGACGAAGTGGATGAGGCGATTTCGGCGGCCATTGAAGCCTCTGGCGCCAGCTCCATCCGGGATATGGGCAAGGTGATGGGGCAGTTGAAAGCAAGCTACACAGGTCAGATGGACTTTGGCGCTGTGGGACCCATGGTGAAAGCAAAGCTCAGCGGGTGATCAGCGACCGGATGCAGTGACGAGCCGATCTGAGAGCTCGTCATAAAGCGAAACTCGCTCGTCTTCGGAGAGAAACGCGCCGATTTCGACCTCACGCCCTTTGCCGCAGAGCGTCACGTAATGCGGCACTGGCCCTCCGCTTTTGTGCATGTTGGCCTTGGCCCAATAGCTTTCACACTCCCATTGCTGCAGGCGGCCATTGGGACTGGTCCGTGTCAGGTGAATTTCATTTGCGTCGATGGTCAGCTCTTCATAGAGACGCCCGTCGCGGTAAGACTTTTCAATGGCACACCAAACCCCGCCCACAGAGAGCATCAAAAACGGCAACACCCCCCAGAGCACCACTGTCCCTAAAAGCGGATAAAGCGGCACGGAAATCATCACGGATGTGATCAGGATAAACCCGGCGAAACCTCGGCGCGACAATGACCTGTGCGGCCACAGATGCAGCGTGTGCACGGGATCAGAGGGCGTATCGGACAGAGACCATTGGTAAGGCATATGGGTACCGTAACCGATTCCGTGAGAAAGCAAAGAAATGAGTGGCTTGGATTACGTTTCCAACCAAATTGTCACAGGCCCATCATTGACAAGCGCCACTTGCATGTCGGCCCCGAATTGGCCAGTGGCAACCGCGACACCCTCCGTTTCAAGGGTTTTCGCAAAATGAAGGTAGAGAGCTTCGCCGATATCCGGAGGCGCTGCCGCAGAAAAGCCAGGGCGGTTCCCTCGCGAGGTATCTGCCGCAAGCGTGAACTGGCTGACCACAAGAGCCCCGCCCCCGATGTCAAGGATCGAGCGGTTCATTTTCCCCGCCTCATCTTTGAAGATGCGCAGTTTTGTGATCTTGAGCGCAAGCTGCTCTACATGATGTTCCTCATCCCCTCGCATCGCGCACACCAATATCAAAAGGCCCGGGCCCGTTTCGCCGATGTTCATACCCTCGACGGTCACTGAAGCATCAGACACTCTTTGCAAAAGAGCTTTCATTCAATCCATCCAGACATGTTGGAAACGGTACATGCTCGCCTGCCAATCAGACACTTTACCCTCCGGCGCAGGCTCAGCGGCCCAAGATATCTCGCAAAATCCGCTCCACTGCGGACTCTCGGCGCGGCGTTCGCTGGCCGCCCGGCGCCCTGGAATTTACATCTTCGACCACGCGCTCGTTGATCCCACGCGACATGGGCAAGGGCCGGGGCTCAAGCCCCTCATTGACCCGAGCCATTGTCTCGCGCCAGATATCCGTGGGCAGGCTACCCCCGGTTACTTGCTGCAGCGGGCTGTTGTCATCATAGCCCATCCAAACCCCGGTGACGTAGTCTGCCGTAAACCCGATGAACCAGGCGTCGCGGGCCGCTTGCGTCGTGCCTGTCTTTCCCGCAACTTCCCAGCCGTCCAACCGGGCGCGGCGCGCTGTGCCCTCGGAAACCACCTTTTCCATCATGTAGGTGAGTTCACGCGCGGCTTCCTCGCGGATCACGCGTTCGCCAATACCACCGGCTGCCCCCATCAAAGCTATGTCTTCGCCAAGCAGCGTCAGCTCTTCGAGACCGTATGGCGTGACGGACGATCCACCGTTTAGAATACCGGCATAGGCGCCCGTCATTTCCAGCAGTGTGCTTTCAGACGCCCCAAGCGCAAGAGCGGGCCCAGCGGCAAGATCACTTTCAATGCCAAAATCTTCTGCAACCTTGCGCACCAAGTCTCGGCCCACAGCCTCGGACACCTTGACGGCAGGGATGTTGAGAGAGAACTTCAACGCATCGATCATCGTCACGCGCCCGCGATAATCCTTCTGATAGTTCTTAGGGCACCAGCGCCCCGATCCGGGGATGTCCAAACAATAGGGCTCATCCACGACCGTGGCGTTGGGCCCATATCCCAACTCCAGCGCGGTGCCATAGACGAACGGCTTAAAGGCTGAGCCTGTCTGTCTGTTCGCCATGGTGGCCCGGTTGAAGGCGCCCGAAACCTTGCTTTCGCGACCACCGACCATGGCCCGCACGGCCCCATCTGCCGACATCACCACGATCGCCGCCTGCGCCTGGCTGCCCTCTTTGACCTTTTCATCAAAGATCACCGAAAGCGCCTCTTCGGCGGCGCGTTGAATCCGCTGATCCAGCGTGGTGCGGATGATGACGTCTTCGGTCGTATCGCGGGTAAAGAAGTCAGGACCCGATTCCATGACCCAATCCGCGAAGTATCCGCCCGTTTGCGCCTCTGCTGCCTCAGAGAGCGTGGCCGGGTTTGCCATAGCCCGGCGGCGCTCCTCGGTGGTGAGATACTCCTGTTCCTCCATGAGGCGCAAAATCGTGGCCGCCCGTGCCTGTGACCTTTCCAGGTTAGAGGTGGGTGAAAGACGTGTGGGCGCAGTCAAAAGACCCGCCAGCATAGCCCCTTCTTGCGGCGAGAGTGCAGACGCGGGTTTGCCAAAGTAACGCTGCGCTGCCGCCTCTGATCCATAGGCGCCCGCCCCCATATAGGCGCGGTTGAGATAGATCGAGAGGATCTCGTCCTTGGAGTATTTCGCCTCCATTGCCAGCGCGTAAAGCGCCTCCTTGGCCTTTCGGCCGAGCGACCCGCGGCGGCAATCACGCACGTAGGCGGCCTCGCTTTCCCACTCTTCTTGGTCATAGGCGACGCCCAGACAGAGCAGCTTGGCCGTCTGTTGTGTGATCGTCGACCCCCCGTGGCCCGACAGCGGACCACGCCCTTCGCTCAGGTTGATCCTGATGGCACTTGCAACACCGCGCGGACTGATCCCGAAGTGGCGGTAAAATCGCTTATCCTCGGTGGCAACCACAGCGTTCTTGAGATGCGAGCTGACACTCGCGGCGGTCACCACACCGCCGAACTGGTCCCCGCGCCAAGCAAACACATCCCCCTCCCGGTCCATAAGCGTGACCGAGCCGCGCGCACGCCCATCAAGCAACTCTCGGACATCAGGAAGTGTTGTGTAAGTGTAAAACACGGCGCCTGCGATCAAGACTAAGGCGACAGCCGTCGCGCGCCAAGAAATCGCCCAGACCAATCGGAACACATATCCGAAGACGCGCCCGAAAAACCCACGGATTGGGCCGGTCGAGGTTTTCTTTGTCGCCGCTCGTTTCCGCTTGACTGTCGCGTTGGTTTTTCGAGCGACAGGCTTTTTGCTGCGCGCCTTAGTAGAGGGCTGCGTTGCCCGCTTTTTGAACAAGCTCCAACCTCGCGCCTTCTTTGCGGGCTTTTTGCGCCGTTTGTCAGCCACCAGCCGTGGCTTTTTCTTACCGGAGTTACTCATAAGGGTCCTTTAGAGGATTCTGCTCTCATTTTTTTCTCAGAATAGTCTCGATTCGCAGAAATTTGACCCCTAATAGCGATCATCTGTTTGATCAAAATTTATGCGTTTGCTTTATAGTGCCTATTTTTTAATCATCGCTCTCCCAAACCCCGAGGCAGGCCTCGCGTAGTGCCTTCCCGCAGTCCCATCCGTTGGGTTTTTTCCCCATGCAAACCCGCGAGTGGGGAAAACTGAAAAGGGGTGTCTAGTGAAACTCATTGTTGCAACCATCAAGCCGTTCAAGCTTGAAGATGTCCGTGAAGCGCTGACCAATATCGGCGTGCGCGGCATGATGGTGACTGAGATCAAGGGGTTCGGCGCACAGTCTGGCCACACAGAGATCTACCGTGGCGCAGAATACGCCGTGAACTTTGTCCCGAAAATCAAACTGGAGATCGCTGTCGCAGACGGTGTGGCCGATCAGGTGGTCGAAACGATCACATCCACCGCACGCACCGGAAAAATCGGTGATGGCAAGATTTTCGTGATGGACCTTGAACAGGCCACGCGCGTGCGCACCGGCGAAACAAACGAAGACGCGCTGTAAGGCGAGCAAGACAAAGGGTTACATCCGATGAACAAAAAACTACTGATACCGACGCTCTTTGCCGCAGCTGCGCTGCCGGTGATGGGCATGGCCCAAGAGGCTGAAGAGGCCGCCGCAGTGGCGTCTGACGAATTTGTATGGATCATGAACTCGCTTCTGTTCTTGATCGGCGGCTTTCTTGTGTTTTTCATGGCTGCGGGTTTTGCCATGCTTGAAGGCGGTTTGGTTCGGTCCAAAAACGCCACAACGCAGATGACGAAGAACGTTGGCCTGTTCTCGATTGCGGCCATCATGTACTGGCTGGTCGGCTACAACCTGATGTACCCGCTTGGGGATTGGGCGATTGAGGGCTATTTTTCGGCGCTCTTCCCGTCTGTTGGTGTTCTGGAGGCCGTTGGTGTGACGTTGGCTGACGCTGATGATGCAAGCTATGCCTCGACCGGTTCCGACTACATCTTCCAGCTCATGTTCTGTGCGGCGACCGCATCTATCGTGTCCGGCGCTTTGGCCGAGCGCATCAAATTGTGGCCCTTCCTGATCTTTTCAGCAATCCTGACGGGCTTTATCTACCCGCTCACAGCCTCCTGGCAGTGGGGCGGCGGATGGCTGTCTGAAGCTGGGTTCTCTGACTTTGCGGGGTCTACAGTTGTTCACGCGTGCGGCGCCGCGGCTGCCTTGGCGGGTGCCATTGTTCTCGGCCCACGGCTTGGCAAGTACAAAGACGGCCAAGTTGTTCCGATGCCGGGCTCTAACCTGCCGTTGGCGACGCTCGGTATGTTTATCCTGTGGCTTGGGTGGTTCGGCTTCAACGGCGGCTCGCAGCTGGCGATGGGCTCTGTCGGCGATGTGGCCGACGTGTCCCGGATCTTCTCCAACACAAACATGGCCGCTTCAGCTGGCGCTGTAACAGCTCTGATCCTGACACAGATCCTCTACAAAAAACCGGACCTCACCATGGTGCTGAACGGTGCTTTGGCGGGCCTTGTGTCCATCACAGCTGAACCATTAATGCCAACGCTCTTCGGTGCGCTTTGGATCGGTGCGATTGGTGGTGTGATTGTCGTCTTCACGGTTCCAATGCTCGACAAAATGAAAATCGACGATGTGGTCGGCGCGATCCCGGTGCACGGTTTTGCCGGTATCTGGGGCACCTTCGCGGTTGTCTTTTACGGGGACGCCTCTGTTGGCACACAGGTTCTCGGCATGGTCGCGATCATCGGCGCCACATTTGTGATGTCCCTGGTCGTGTGGGGTATCCTCAGAGCTGTGGTTGGCATCCGTGTCAGCGAAGAGGCCGAGATCGCAGGCCTGGATAATTCCGAATTGGGCATGGAAGCCTATCCGGATTTCTCTAACGGCTAAGCGTTTCCTTCCTGGAGTGACTGACCCCTGGGCTTCGGCTCAGGGGTTTTTTCATGCAGACCCCTTCAGATTGAACAGTTTCGAATCGTGACATGACATGCTACCCTTAGTGGCATGAATGAGCTGAACCCCAATATAGGCGATGTAACACCTGTTATTCGACAACTCGACGAGGCGGCGATCAACCGGATTGCAGCTGGCGAAGTGGTGGAACGTCCCGCCTCTGCGGTCAAAGAGCTGGTCGAAAACGCATTGGATGCTGGTGCGCGCCGAATTGAGGTGAGCTATTCGCAGGGGGGCAAAAGTCTCATCCGCGTGTCCGATGACGGCTGTGGCATACCTGGCGAAGACTTGCCCCTGGCGCTTAGCCGCCATGCCACTTCGAAAATCGACGGCTCCGACCTGCTCAACATCCAGAGTTTTGGCTTCAGGGGCGAGGCGCTGCCGTCCTTGGGGGCCGTCGGGCGTTTGTCCATCACGACCCGCGCCTCCGGCCAAGACGGCGCGGAGATCCACGTGACGGGCGGATGCATGACGGGCGTGAAGCCCGCCGCGTTGAATGCTGGCACCGTCGTCACGCTCAAGGACCTCTTTTTCGCGACCCCGGCCCGACTGAAATTCATGCGCTCCGATCGGGCAGAGGCACAAGCCATAGGCGATGTGATCAAACGGCTTGCCATGGCAGAACCTTTCGTTGGTTTTGTTCTGCGGGACGTCTCTGACGGGGGCGATGGACGGATCGTCTTTCGCGCGGATCCGGAAAACGGTGACATGTTCGATGCGATCTTGGGCCGATTGTCCCGTGTTTTGGGGCCGCAGTTTGCCGAGAACGCCGTGCCAATAGACGCAGAACGGGACGGCATTCGCATGGCAGGCTATGCGGCACTGCCCACCTACTCTCGCGGCTCGGCTGTCACACAGTATCTTTTTGTGAACGGTCGCCCTGTGCGCGACCGCATGCTCTATGGCGCTTTGCGCGCTGCCTACAACGATCTCTTATCACGCGATCGGCATCCCGCCGCGGCGCTATTTCTGACATGCGATCCGCTGCTGGTGGACGTGAATGTCCACCCTGCCAAAACCGAGGTCCGGTTTCGTGATCCAGCGGTTGTGCGCGGTCTCATCGTCTCTGGTCTGCGCCATGCTTTGGCTCAGGCGGGGCACCGGTCATCTTCGACGGTCTCGCAGGCAGCCCTTGGCGCGATCAGCCCTCCGCCTGCCGCGCCGCGTGTCTACCAGATGGATCGTACGGAAAAGGCGTCTGTATTTGCTGAATTTCAGGGCGCCTACAGCGCGCGGGTTGAGCGTCACGCACCTGATGATGCGCACGTGGACACAGGAGAGCCTGCCGCACCGACGAACGATACCCCGCTGGGTGCCGCGCGCGCGCAGATGTTTGAGAACTACATCTTTGCTCAGACAGAAGACGGCATGGTGATCGTTGATCAGCATGCCGCACATGAGCGCATCGTATATGAAAACCTGAAATCTCAGATGGCGGAAAACGGCGTGGCAGCGCAAGCTCTCTTGATCCCCGACATTGTCGATCTGGGCGAAGCAGATGCCACGCGCTTGTTGGATGAAGCGGAGACTTTGAGTGAGCTGGGCCTCACGATTGAGCCCTTCGGACCGGGTACGATTGCCGTGCGCGAAACGCCTGCCATCCTCGGGCCCTGCGATGCTGCAGCAATCCTGCAGGATGTTCTTGATGAGCTGCACGAGCAGGGCGAAAGCTCTACCGTCCGGGGTCGCATCGAAGCGATCCTGTCGCGCGTCGCTTGCCATGGTTCCATACGGTCTGGGCGTCGCATGAATGCAGATGAAATGAACGCGCTCTTGCGTCAAATGGAGAGCACGCCCCATTCCGGGCAGTGCAATCACGGACGCCCAACATATGTCGAACTGAAATTCTCCGACATTGAAAAACTGTTTGACCGCACGTGATCCAGCTTGGCGAGATATCCCTGAACCTGAGTGATCCGCTGGTCCTCGCCGCGCTGATATTTGGGGCTGTTCTGATCCTCATCTTGTCGCTTGTGATCGCCACCAATCGATCCGCGACCCGCTCAGCCCGCATGGCGGAACCCATGATTGCTCAGATGAATGATCTGGCCACCCGCGTGCAGGGGCTCAGCGACGGTCAGCACCAATTGACGGGCGGTCTGACCCATGTGTCCGAAGCGCAAGCCCAGTCGCAGACCAGTATGTTGCAACTGATGGAGCGGCGTCTTGCCCAAGTCCAAGAGCAGATGAATGAAAACCTGCATGGCTCCGCGCGACGCACGGCTCAGTCATTGGGCGAGCTGCAACAGCGGCTAACTGCCATCGACAAGGCGCAAGACAACATCACCAAACTGTCCGGCGATGTGCTGAGCCTGCAGGACATTCTGTCGAACAAGCAAACGCGAGGCGCGTTTGGAGAAATCCAGCTGACCGACATCGTCTCCAAAGCCTTGCCGTCAGACAGCTATACCCTTCAACACACGCTGTCGAACGGCAAACGCGCCGATTGCCTGATACATCTGCCCAATCCGCCCGGGCCCATCTGCATCGACAGCAAATTTCCTCTCGAGGCCTATGAAGCGCTAAGACGCGCGACGACGGATTGGGAGCTCAATGAAGCGGCAAAACTGCTGCGGACATCGGTGAAAAAACACATCAAAGACATCGCTGAGAAATACATCCTCGATGGCGAAACGGCAGACGGGGCATTGATGTTCCTACCCTCAGAGGCGGTTTATGCCGAACTGCACTCGAACTTTCCGGAATTGGTGCGGGATGGGTTTGCCAGCCGCGTCTGGATCGTGTCCCCAACCACCTGCATGGCCACGCTGAACACGATGCGGGCCATCCTGAAGGATGCGCGCATGCGGGAACAGGCCGGAGCCATTCGCAGTGAGCTGAGCAAGCTTTTTGCCGATGTGGAGCGTCTCGGCACACGTGTTGAGAACCTGGATCGGCATTTCAATCAAGCCTCCAAGGACATCGCCGACATTAAGGTCTCAGCAGACAAAGCAGGGCGACGCGCAAAACGGCTTGATAACTTCGACTTCGAAGAGCTGGTTCCTGAACCTGAGAGCAAAATCGTGAAGCTGGGCAACGACAGCTAATGCTCGACCGTGGTGCCCATCGAAATCTTTGAAAGATTTCGGTCCGCATTCTTTCAAAGAATGCGCTGCCCGAAGCTTAGGTTCTGCAGTGTTTGGCAATTTCGCGGTTGAGAAGCCCGGTTTCGACGAGCAAGCAACGATCACGCGCCTCGTAGTAGTATCCGCGGGCGTACCACATGACGGCACGGTCCATGTTCCCATCTGAGACCAACCATGCACCACGCAGGTATTTCACGGCCCATGTGAGGTTCACGTCGGGATCCAGCAAATCTTCGTTCTTTCCCTGAAACCCCATCCCGCGCGCGGTTGCCGGCAGGATCTGCATCATCCCGTAATATGGACCATTTCTCGCACGCGGGCGATAATCGCTTTCCCGCTGCACCACCTTATGCACCAAGAGCCGTGGCACCTCATAGTTGTCAGCATGTTTGTTGATCAGCTGCCGCAGTTCGGGGGTTTCATTGGGAAAAAGGTCAAAATCCCTTTGCACCGGCTCTTGTCTGCCGCACGCGGCGACCAGAAGACACGTGAGGGCGACCCAGACACCGCGCATCACATCGTCTCAAGACAATGGCGGCGGAACGCGCGTTTCAACATGTCCAGCTCTTCGCGCAACAGCGTGACCTCGGCGCGGATGTCATAGCCGAGCTCTTCTCCTGCAACGAGGCAAAACTGGCCCAAGGTCGTGTTGGCATCGGCATCACTTATCAAGAAAGTCTGCACCCCGTCTGCGATCGCGTGAGGTGGAACAGGGACACGCAGCAGCCATCCAGTTCCATCTTCCATCTTGGATAGCTGAACCCCCTCAACCTTTTGCAGTTGCCATGTCACTTCGATATTGGGCGCATCCTGGGCGCCCCCTTTGCGATACAAAGCGCCTTCCCAAACTCCTTCGAAAAGACGCATCTTGGTCAAGGTTAAGTTGCTCATTGGAGTGTCCTTCAGAGTTCCGTGCGCAGGCGACGGCTCATCGTCAAATCGCGGATCGTGACCTGGCTCATCTGTGGATTTTCGAAAATAAGGTCCACCCAAGCCCGCTCCACGCGCTTTTCGTTTATCTTCGAATAGGCCAGATCAAACTCCACCATCAACTGCTCTTCATGCAGAGGCAATTCGCGCACCAATTGCTCGGTGTTGGGACCGTGCTTGACGTTGAGCCTGATGAAGATCTCCAGCGGCTTTTCCAGCTCAACAATGGTATCGAGGCGCACCAGATGGCGCCGCTTGATGTCCTGCATCGCTGCCTGGGGCAAATCCAGCACCAGCGACAAAAACGATCCGTCGAAATTGAAGACGTCCATGCGCAATCCAAACGGCGCCAGATCGGCGGCGCGCAGGTTGCGGATCTGGCGCAGTGTCAACTCTGATCGTTCACAATCGTGAAACAATACCAGCTCTTTGCCGAGGCCCGTATTGCTGCTTGCCGACGACATGCCCGGCACATCCAAAGCGCTGCGCCACAGCGAAGGTCGCCAAGACCAATCCGTGCCGTGGGGTTTTTCGAATGCATTTGACCCGATGACAGGCAAGGCCAAACGATGATCAGCCGTGGCGATGACCTCATTGAGGTGAAAGCGAAGTTTCCTTGCAACAGACCGCTCTGCTTGAAGCTTTTCCAAATTCAGCTTGTCCAGACCACGCGACAGATGACGCCACCTCCGCCAGGCTTGTCGCTTCACAACCCAATCCAGAACGTTACTTCTGAGTTCCACAGTCACTGCCCCAGATTATAGAATACCCGGCCACTTTGCGCCGGGCCGTCTTGCCATAGCATTAACCCGAATTTGGAAACAATACACCCCAAAGCGGCTTGGTGGGCTCTGATGCGGCGGACGGCGCCACTTCGGCTGCGCTTTCTACAATCAAAGAGCGTACAGGGCTGCTGGCTTTCGTGTTTTTTGCCAAGGCGCGAAGGAGAAGCTGGCCATCGGTGCCCGCCATCGGGCTGCCCTGAGGACCGTAAAGCGACAGAGCAACCAGATGCCCGTTGATGGCCATAGCACCCCGCCAGTGTTTGGGGTCTTTCTCGGCCAGCGCTTGATCGCCCCCGCTTGCAAAATGTACGAGACTTAGGTCCGTGTCATCGATGGACGTGATCACGGATGTGCCAGACATGGAGTTTGCAATCTCTGCAGAGGACGGGTTCGCGGCCCCTGCTCCGCCAGGCACGATGGTCAGTGTCATGATCACAGGTTCCACATTTTGCCCTCGCGTCCCGCTAAGGGATTCGCAACTGGCAAGCATAACAAAGCCCCGGCTCACACGGTCGCGCAAAAACCGTCGGTCGATGCAATACCCATCGGGCGCGCTTACGACCACGTCACCATCATACAGGGATACTGAGCGGATGACGTCTCTTTGAACGTCTCCCCCAGCACCGAAACCGGGAAAGCCCGCACCAAGGCACCCTGACAGGCTCAAGACGCCCGCCAGAGCGATGAGACAGCGCCCTATATTAGATATCCATGTAGACATGCCGTTCCGCTTGTCCGCCCGGATGGGTGACAGCACCTTTGTATGTCTCCTGGACGAGTTGGGCGAATTTCCAAAGCGCCCCGGACGCGTAAATCGTTTCTTTCGGGCCTGGCCACGCCGCTTTGCGCGCCTCAAAATCTTCCTCGTTCAGGGCTACGCTAAGCTCACCATTGATCGCGTCAATGGTGATCAAATCCCCATCCTGTAAAAGCGCGATCGGACCGCAATGGGCGGCTTCGGGACCCACATGGCCGACACAGAAGCCACGGGTCGCGCCGGAAAAGCGACCGTCGGTGATCAGCGCGACCTTCTTGCCCATGCCTTGCCCCGACAGCGCGGCGGTCGTGGCCAGCATCTCCCGCATGCCAGGGCCTCCTGAGGGGCCTTCGTTGCGGATCACCAGCACCTCGCCTTCCTTGTAGGCGCGTGCCTTTACGGCCTCAAAGGCATCCTCTTCGCACTCAAAAACACGCGCGGGGCCGCTAAAGACCTGCTCGTCCTGGCTCATCCCGGCGACTTTCACGATGGCACCCTGTGGGGCCAGATTGCCCTTGAGACCAACGACACCGCCGGTTTCGGTCAGGGGTGTTTCAATGGGATAGATCACCCTGCCATCCGCTTCGCGATCAACGAGGTCAAGCTCTTCGCCGATGGTCCGACCGGTGGCTGTGATGCAGTCCTCATGAATGAGGCCCGCCTTGCGCAACTCCCTCATGACCACCGGAACGCCGCCCGACTCGTAGAGATCCTTGGCCACATACTGGCCACCAGGCTTCAGGTCGACGAAGTACGGTGTGTCTTTGAATATCTCGCAAACATCATCAAGGAAGAACTCCAGCCCCGCCTCGTGCGCAATCGCTGGCAAGTGCAGCCCGGCATTCGTTGAACCACCCGTGCACGCCACGACGCGGGCCGCATTTTCCAAACTCTTGAGCGTGACCACATCGCGGGCGCGAATGTTCCCGTCGAGCAGGTTCATCACGGCAACGCCCGACGCTGTTCCATAGGCATCCCGGCTCTCATAGGGCGCAGGCGCACCGGATGAATTCGGCAGCGCAAGGCCAATAGCCTCACTTACGCACGCCATCGTGTTGGCCGTGAACTGACCGCCACACGCGCCGGCGGATGGACAGGCGACCTTCTCCAGCGCTTTGAGCTCTTCATCGGAATTGGCACCGGCCTGATGTCGGCCCACGGCTTCAAAGACGTCCTGAACCGTCACGTCCTTGCCCTCGAAACGGCCCGGCAAGATGGACCCGCCATAGATGAAAACAGACGGCACGTTGAGGCGCACCATGGCCATCATCATGCCCGGCAGAGACTTGTCGCATCCCGCGAGACCGACCAGCGCATCATAGCAATGGCCTCGCATGGTCAGCTCAACGGTGTCGGCAATCGCTTCACGGCTCGCGAGCGAAGAGCGCATGCCCTCGTGGCCCATGGCGATACCATCGGTCACGGTTATGGTGGTGAATTCACGTGGCGTGCCGCCCGCCTCCTTGACGCCCATCTTCACGGATTGCGCCTGACGGTTGAGGGCGATGTTGCAAGGTGCCGCTTCGTTCCAGCACGTGGCAACTCCGATCAAAGGCCGGTGAATTTCATCTTCGCTCAGCCCCATGGCGTACATGTAAGACCGATGCGGGGCGCGTGCGGGCCCTTCTGTAACGTGTCGGCTGGGCAGGATATTTTTGTCAAACTTCGTCATTGATGGGTTCCCACGTGGCTTTGAAGCTACGGTCTAGGGCAGAGGCCTATCGGGGGCAAGATGCTTGTTCCGCGGTACGGTGGGCCCGTCCAGGATATCAAAGCGAGGCGCCTCAGCCCGCCATCGCAGCCTGTGCACAAAAACACGATGCAGCAACAGCTGCGTCCGCGCGGGCCTGAGCAAGCTCCAGACGCTGACGGACTTGAACGATCTCCACCGTCTCTCCCCGCGCCTTCAGACAATCATGCAGACCCTTCAACGCCCAAACATTGTCTGGATGGATACTGGCACGAGACAGCGCACCACCAAGGCCCAAATCTTCGCGGTAGACCGCTTCGGCCTCTGCAAAATGGCCCTGTTCAAAAAGCAAGGCTCCAAGCGCATGTCGCGTTGGCTGCATCCAGCCCCATGGCTCATCGTAAAGCAGCCCGTCATCCAAGGCCACCGAGCGGCGCAGCGCCGCAAAGGCCTCGTCATGCTGGCCCTGGCGATAGAGGATCTCCCCGCGCAGCATCTCGGCTCCCACAGCCAAAAGATCGATAACCGTGTTGTTGTGAACCACGCGCGCCGCGGGCACGCGTTCCATCGCGGCGAGGTACTTCTCTTCCTCCCGCAGCGCGGCATCAACCTCCCCCAGCGCGGCATGGCCGACACCGCGCGCGTAGTGCACATGGGCGGTCAGCGTGGCGTAGAGCTTTTGGTCTTCGGGCAATGGCAAGGCGATGGCGTCTTGCCACTTGCCAAACCGCACCAGCACGTGCGGCTCAAAACTGACATAGGACTCAAAGTAATCCGCCATGGGCGGGCTTTCGATGCGCAGCATCTCCTCCGGGCAGGTATCCCACGCACCCCTTACGGCGCGCAAGGCAGGCTCGATCTGGCCCAGAAACATCGCGCCATAGATGATGAAGTGATAGTTGTGCAGCCGGTAGCCAGTGTAGAGGTTCATGGCCCCGTGCTTGCGCCAGTATTTGAGGTCTGCATCGACCGCCGCCTCATTCCAATCCACCACGTTCTGGTAGTGGCCACACAGCACGTCGATATGCGTGGGCATGTGGATCAGATGCCCGGCATCCGGCATCATACGGCGCAGTACGTCACCGGCCTTCAGCGCGCGCTCAGGCACCGGGGACATTTCCATAAGGTGAACGTAAAGGTGCAAGAGACCGGGATGTGACCACGCCTCAGGCATGGAATTCATTGCACTTTCCAGAGCCTCTTGCGCCTCCAAGGTAGCCGCGCCCTCTGCCGGTGCACCGCTCTGCAGATCCCACATCTGCCAGGGCGTCAAATTCATCAAGGCCTCAACAAACACGGTACGCACATCCAGGTTGTCAGGGTGACGGGCCAAGACCCTGCGCATGTCATCGGCGAACTCCGCGTTCCAAGCCTCCATGGTGGCGATGTCGGTAATGTCTGGCTGCGGAAATCGTTTTGTTAACGCGCGCAACAGACCGGCCTCCCATGACGTCACTTTGTCCGCGAGAGCGGCCCCCGCCTTGGCTGCCTCATGCCCCCTTTTGAGCGCTTTGGCACGCTGCGCCTCATCAAACAGCGCCCATGGCATGTTGTAGTTCGGTCCTGCGGCATAGGCGCGGCCCCAATACGCCATGGCGCAGTTGGGATCAGCCTCCAGAGCACGCTCAAAGCATGCAATCGCCTCAGCGTGGTTAAACCCATAGGTCCAGAGCAGCCCGCGATTGAACCAGAGCTGTGCATCCTCATTTTCGGTTGTGATTGGAAACTCAAAGCCTCCAAGATCGAAATAGTCGTCCATTTTTGCCTTCTTATCCGTCTTAGCTTTGGTCAGCTTCATGTGCATTGCGCTTTGGGTCAATCCAAAGCTAAAGCGTTTCGCCTTTGACCTAAGACATCAACGAAAGTCGAAACGCATGCATCTGTCGAACGGTAGACTGCGTTTCGAGAAAAGTTGTGATTCAAGTCGTTCTCGAAACGCTTTATGTGACGCGTCATGTCCTATGAACCTCATGACAGTCTGATCCGGCCAGCGCGCACATCAGCCAATCCCGCCCGCCTGGTTATAGGGTGCGTCATGGTGGTGGCGGTCTACATGTCGCTGCTCTTCCTGTTTGCGCAGTATTTGCCCGCGTTCATTGGGGCCGACGCGGCACTGGCCGCCTATGACGAAGACAGCGCGTCTTATGTCTTTTTGATGCTGTTTCAGTTCGTCTTCATAATTGTGGCGCTCAGCATGGTGTTGCGCACGATCCACCGCCGTCAGCTGCGCACGCTCATCGGGCGACGAGACCGCGCGATCTATGATTTTTGGCTCTGCGTGAAGTTTCTCGCGCCGCTTTACCTCGTCTTTTGGATCATGCCGATGCCAGAGGGCCTCCAGTTGGAGGCGCATTTGCGTCTGGGACAGTGGCTCCTCTTTCTGCCGCTGGCACTGGGCCTGGTGATGATCCAGATCAGCGCAGAAGAGCTTCTCTTTCGCGGCTACCTGCAAAGCCAGCTGGCCGCTCAATTCCGGCATCCGATTGTTTGGATGGCGATCCCGTCTGTCCTCTTTGGGCTTCTGCACTATAGCCCAAACATGGCCGGGGAGAACGCGTGGGTGCTGGTGGTCTGGGCGTCCATTTTCGGCGTTGCGGCCGCAGATCTCACCGCGCGCAGCGGCACGCTGGGCCCGGCCCTGGCGCTCCACTTCACCAACAACATCTTTGCGATCCTATTTGCGGCGCCGCAGGGCAACTTGGACGGGGCCGCGCTCTATACCTTTCCCCTCAAACTTGACGCGCCCGGCCTTGCCGCCACCGTCTTGCCACTGGAATTATTGATGACACTCTGCGCCTGGCTGTGCTGCCGCCTGGCGATCAGGGCGTGATTGCAAATCTTTGAGGCACCGATTATGTCAGGCCAACGCGGAATGAGGGGACGTTTGCCCGTATGAACTGGATCACGAACTATGTGCGCCCGCGGATCAATTCGATCTTTTCGCGCAGGGAAGTGCCTGAAAACCTTTGGGTAAAATGTGATGCCTGCGGCACGATGCTGTTTCATCGTGAGCTTTCCGGCAACCATTACGTCTGCACCAATTGCGGACATCATTTCGGGATAACGCCGCGCCAGAGGTTTGATCGCTTGTTTGATGGCGGTCTCTACACCGAAGTTGAGGTACCCATACCAGAGCCTGATCCCCTGCAGTTCCGCGATCAGAAGAGATACCCCGATAGGATGAAAGCCGCGCAAAAGGAAAAAGGCGAGGCCGAGGCCATGCTGGTCGTACGGGGAGAGATGGGACGCACGCCCATCATTGCCGCTGCTCAGGATTTTTCTTTCATGGCAGGCTCGATGGGCATGTATGTCGGAAATGCCATTATTGCCGCGGCAGAGGAAGCGGTGAAACTGCACCGCCCGCTCATTTTGTTCTCCGCAGCCGGGGGCGCCCGCATGCAGGAGGGCATTTTGTCCCTGATGCAAATGCCGCGCACCACCGTGGCTGTACAGATGCTGCGCGAAGCCGGGCTGCCCTACATTGTCGTTCTGACCCATCCGACGACGGGCGGCGTCACGGCGTCTTACGCCATGTTGGGCGACGTCCACATTGCTGAGCCCGGCGCGCTCATCTGCTTCGCAGGCCCCCGGGTGATCGAGCAAACCATCCGGGAGAAGCTTCCCGAAGGCTTTCAACGGGCCGAATATCTGCTCGATCACGGCATGCTGGACCGGGTGACATCCCGCACTGAGATGCGCGACGAGCTGATAACAATCACGCGCATGCTGCTGGGTCTTCCACCTGCGATCAAAGGTGATTTGCCCCCGCCGCAGCCAGAGGCAGAACCAGAAGCCGTGCGCGAGCCAGAAAAGGCGAGACCGCCCGAAAGGGCGGAAGAGCCAGCCGCCGCCGAGACACCGACGGAATGACGCAACTCGCCTCGGACATCATTCTGGATCGGATGATGTCGCTTCACCCCAAAATCATCGATCTCACGCTGGATCGCGTCTGGCATCTGCTGGACCGGTTGGGCAATCCGCAAAACGCCCTGCCGCCCGTCGTGCACATCGCAGGCACAAATGGCAAAGGCTCAACGCTGGCCATGTTGCGCGCCGGGCTGGAAGGGGCGGGCCACCGCGTCCACGCCTATACCTCCCCCCATCTGGCGCGGTTTCATGAGCGAATTTACCTGGCAGGCTCTCTCATTTCCGAGGCGGATCTCACAACCGTGCTTGATGAATGCTACGCCGCCAATGACGGCGCCCCGATCACCTATTTTGAGATCACGACCTGCGCGGCCTTGCTTGCCATGTCCCGCATCCCCGCCGATTACACCTTGCTGGAGGTCGGCCTCGGAGGGCGTCTCGACGCCACAAATGTCATTGAGAAACCAGCTCTGACAGTGATCACGCCGGTGTCCATGGATCACGAGGGCTTCCTCGGCGACACGATAGACCAGATCGCAGGCGAAAAGGCGGGTATCTTGAAGCGCGGGGTGACCTGTGTGGTCAGTCCGCAGGCAGATGCTGGCATGGAGATGATTGAGGCACGCGCCGCACAAATCGGTGCACCGCTTTTGGCCCACGGACAACACTGGCACGTGACCACGGAACGGGAACGGCTGGTCTTTCAGGATGAGACAGGCTTGCGCGATTTGCCGATGCCTAACCTTCTGGGCGCGCATCAGGTCCAGAATGCCGGGGCCGCCCTGGCCGGATTGCGGCATTTGGGCATCTCAGAGCGCGGTCTCGAAGCTGCTGTTACGCAGGCGCGGTGGCCTGCGCGGATGCAACGGTTGCGCTCAGGACCCTTGGTCGATGCCGCGGGCCACGCAGAGCTTTGGCTCGATGGCGGGCACAATCCGGCAGCCGGAGAGGCGCTAGGCGCTTACCTATCCACGCTGCCCGGACGCGCGACCCATCTGGTTTGCGGCATGATGAACACGAAGGATGTTGCAGGGTACATGGCCCCGCTCGCCGCCCATGCCGCAAGCCTGACCGCACTTTCGATCCCGGGGGAGGTGAATACCTTGCCTGCAGAAGAAACCGCCCGGGTTGCAAAAAGTTGCGGCATGGCGGTCAACACGGCAGAAAACGCTGAGGCCGCCGTGGCAGCGATTGTCGCAGAAGAGCCCGAGGCACGCATCTTGATCTGCGGCTCTCTCTATCTGGCAGGGGCCATCCTGCGCGAAAACGCCTGACTTTGATACAAGGCGCCGAAATCTTTGAAAGATTTCGGCCCGCATTCTTTCAAAGAATGCGCGCTCAGATCAAAAGGATCACTTCACGGCCTCAATATTCAGTGAGACCAGACGTCCATTTTCTTTGTCCATATGCGGCAAGTAGGCTTGCGAATAGTCATCCATATGGGCGTGCTCAGTGGTCCGCCAATCCCACAAACGCACCTCCGAAAAACCGATGTCGGTCAGCGTTGTATCCAGCGTTTCGTAATCAAAGATCATGCCGTGGAAATCATACTGATCGCGCTGGCCTCCAATCACCAGACCGCGCACATCCTCAAGACCGCGGGGCATCCTGCCCGAGAGGTAAAGCTCTGCGGCCGCGCGAAAATCCGGCACCGCAAGACGGAGAATGCCGCCCGGGGCCAACACACGAAACCACTCCTCCAGCGGCTCGCGGTACGTTTTGCGCCCAAAATGCTCCAGCACGTGACACGCATAGATCAACTGTGCTGCGTTGTCAGAGATAAAGCCAAGGTCTTCGACGCGCCCCACATGATCCACATGGGGATACTCAAGCGCATCGACGTGAAACCACCCCTCCAGATGCTTTACGCCACAGCCCAAATGGATCTTATCAAACTGTCCCATCACATCCGTCCTTCATTCGGTGCGCCTTGCATGGCTTCAAAGCTCGCAATACAGCCCGCAACGCCTTCGGCCAATGATATCTGCGCCTGCCACCCCAGACCATGGAGGACGGAGCTGGCCATCAACTTACGCGGGGTGCCGTCAGGCGTATCGCTGTCCTGCACGATGCGGCCCGTGAAACCGGCCTTCTCGACGATCAGATCCGCGAGCCCCCGAATTGAGATCTCTTGTCCGGATCCGACATTCACATGGGGCGCGTCGGAATAGTGTTCCATCAAGAAAATGAGGGCATCGGCCAGATCATCTGCGTGCATAAATTCCCGCAGGGGTGTCCCTGTGCCCCACATGACAATCTCTTCCGTGCCACTGTCGCGCGCTTCCACGACTTTGCGAATGAGGGCTGGCAGCACATGGCTGGTTTCCAGATTGTAATTGTCGCCGGGCCCATAGAGGTTGGTGGGCATGGCGGAAATGAAATCCGCGCCATATTGCTTGCGGTAAGCCTGGCACAGCTTGATCCCGGCGATCTTGGCCACGGCATACCACTCATTGGTGGGCTCGAGCGGGCCGGTCAAAAGCGCGTCCTCGCGCATTGGCTGCTCTGCCAGTTTGGGGTAGATGCAGGACGAGCCCAGAAACATCAGTTTACCAACGTCTGTGGCATGCGCCGCCTGAATGACATTGGTTTCAATCATCAGATTGTCGTAGAGAAAATCCACCGGATAGCTGTCATTGGCCAGAATGCCGCCGACCCGCGCAGCAGCAACAAACACGGCGTCCGGGCGGTTGGCTGCAAACCACGCCTCAACCTCAGTCTGACGCGTGAGATCCGCATCTGTCCGCGTCGCTGTCAGCACCTCACAGTCAATATGCTGCAGCCGACGGACGATCGCAGATCCCACCATGCCGCGATGGCCCGCAACATAGACGCGCTTTCCCTTGAGATCGTAAAGGCGATCAGCCACCCGCTGCGGCCTCCCTTTGGGCCTCGGAAAAATCAGCCTCAACCATCTCGCGCACCAATGCATCAAAGCTCGTACTCGGCTCCCAGCCCAGCTTTTCACGGGCGTTTGAGGCATCCCCCAAAAGCGTCTCAACTTCTGCTGGGCGGATATAGGTTGGGTTCACTTTCACCACTACGCGGCCGTCGCTGTCTTTGGCCACTTCGGCAAGCCCCTCGCCCTCAAATGTCAGCGGCATCTCCAAGACCTCTGCTGCACGCCGCACAAAGTCACGCACCGAATATTGCTCGCCCGTGGCGATCACGAAATCCTCTGGCGTCTCTTGCTGCAGCATGAGCCACATCATTTCTACATAGTCCCGGGCATGGCCCCAATCGCGCTTGGCATCCATGTTACCAAGCTCAAGGCTCGCTTGCGTGCCGAGCTTGATCCGCGACAGCGCGCGGGTGATTTTGCGGGTGACAAAGGTCTCGCCCCTGAGCGGGCTTTCATGATTAAAAAGCGTGCCATTGCAGGCATAAAGCCCATAGGCCTCACGATAATTCACCGTGATCCAATAGGCATAGAGCTTTGCCACCGCATAGGGCGAGCGGGGGTAGAACGGCGTTCTTTCTGTCTGCGGCGTTTCCTGCACGAGGCCGTAAAGCTCTGACGTGGACGCCTGATAAAAGCGTGTCTTTTCGCCCAGGCCGAGAAACCGGATCGCTTCCAGCAAACGCAGCGGACCCAAAGCATCGGAATTGGCCGTATACTCGGGCTCTTCAAAAGATACCGCGACGTGGCTTTGTGCGGCGAGGTTATAGACCTCATCAGGCTGGGTTTTCTGCAGGATATTGGTGAGCGATGAGCTGTCAGTCATATCGCCGTGATGGAGGCGAAAGCGCCCGTTATGGCCCGCTTCGCCTTCGATCAAATGGTCAATTCTGGCGGTGTTGAACAGGGACGTACGCCGTTTGATGCCGTGCACCGCATAGCCTTTGTCCAACAAGAATTCTGCCAGATAGGCACCATCCTGGCCGGTAATCCCGGTGATAAGTGCTGTTTTCAACGGTTCCGTCCCTTTGCGCATTTATCCGCGCGACATCGGATACGCATTTTTGCAATGGAAGAAAAGGCAGCACTTGGGCGAGAACGGCGCTCGTTGGCAAAAGAGCCTGCACACCGCTCAGATGCAGCGCCCGCCATCCACTTCCATGCAGACGCCGGTGACCATGCTGGCCTCATCACTGCAAAGATACACGGCCGCATGACCCATATCGTCGGGCTGAGAAAACCGGCCTAGGGGAATGGTCGACAAAAACTTCTCACGCATTTCTGGCGTGTCTTCACCCATGAAGGATTTGAGCAAAGGCGTCTCGCCAGCGACCGGGTTGATCGCGTTCACGCGAATGCCCATCGGGGCCAGCTCTACAGCCAAAGTGCGCGTTGCCGTGTTCATCCAGCCCTTAGAGGCGTTGTACCAATTGAGTTTTGGCCGCGGGCTGACCCCGGCTGTTGACGCGACATTGAGAATGACACCGGCTTGGCGCTCTTTCATATCCGGCACAAACGCACGCGCAGTCAGGTAGACCGACTTGCAATTTACGGCAAAAACGCGATCGAAATCCTCTTCTGTCACATCTTCCAGCGGTTGCGGCAGGTGCGTGATACCGGCGTTGTTGACCAGAATATCGACATGCCCCATCTCATGCTCTGCCAGCTCGGCCATCGCTTCGACGCTCGTGCGGTCAGAGACATCTACCGTGCAGCTCACTCCACCATAAATCTCTGCCGCATAACGCGCGCCGTCGGCGTTGACATCCGCCACCATGACCTTGGCGCCTTCCTCGGCAAAACGTCGAACGATGGCTTCGCCGAATCCGCTTGCTCCGCCGGTTACAATGGCGGTTTTGTTCTTCAATCGCATGTTACGGCCCTTCTGATGTCTTCGGCCCACCCTACACGTCAAATCATGGACGCGGAACAGACCAACCCACGTCTTTGATGCCCGCCAGTCGTGCGAAACGCACAAGTTCTGCGTCGAACTTGTCCATGCGCGCGGGCGGCCATTTCACTTTTGGCTCAGGCCAGAACCCTGTGACCCGCAGCCATCCCTCCGAACGATCTGCTTTGAGCTCGCAGCGGCCGACAAAGCGCGAGCCTTCCAAGAGCGGATAGACATAGTAGCCCCATAGCCGCTTTTCCTTGGGCACAAACATCTCATTTCGGTAGTCAAATCCAAAGAGCCGCTGAATGCGCGCGCGGTCGCGGATGGCCGGATCGAAAGGGTTCAGAATGCGCAGCCGTGTGGTCGGCTCGGTTGTGCATGCCAATCGCTCTTCGATGTCATCTGCGGCGAAGGCTGCGCGCCACGCGCCGTCAGCGCCTTGCACCTCCACTTCGATTGGCGCGCGCTTTTGCGCCCATGTTTTGGCCTCGTTGGCGCTCATCGCCTCCCAAAACCGTTGCACCTCGCCACAGGTCCCAACGGATATGAAATCGAGCGCGCGATCACAGAGCCAGTCTGCCGCCTCCTCATACCCTGGTCCCTCCCGCAGTTGCGACGGGAACACGCGCTCACCCAGGTCATAGAATTTCACAAAATTCTCGCGATGACAGGTGGCCAGGTCGCCCGCGTACCACATTTGATCCAGCGCTTTCTTGTGAGGGGGCCGCGCCCACATCTCCCGGCTTTCCGCCTTGGTATCAAAGGCGTGTGTCGAAAGCGCACCTTCTCGCTCGATGCGCTGCCGGATGCCGGCAATCTCGGCCTGCCCAAGCCCGGATTGAAACCATTCAGAGGCGGCAGCCTTACGGCCCAGACGATCAAACTGCCGCTGCCAGAAGGGCAGCACCTCCATGGGGATGAGAGAGGCATCATGCGTGAAATGTTCGAATAGATCGCGCCCATGCAGGCGCGGCCACAGCATGGTTTCGCGATAGTTCTGGTTGCGGCTCCAAAGGATGTGGTGATGGGCGCGGGTGACATTGCGGATCGTGTCGATCTGCACGAAACCCAAGGACCGGATGATCTTCATGACATCCACTGGGCCAACCGGCGTCTCAGAGAGCCCGTTGGTCCAGAGCCATAACCGCCGCGCATCCCGATTGGCGATCCGCAACCGTGCCGTCACTGTTGACCTAACATGATAAGCCCATTGCGCTGAATTTTCGGGTCAAGCGTTATCACCGCCTCGTAAAAGATCCGACCGATCCGGCAGGCATTCTTGTTATTGGCGCGGGCTATGTCTTGCATGGCGGCACGCAGACGCACCGCATCCGGCTCTTCGTCGAGTAGCGCTTCGACCCGCGCGTCAATCGCTGCAGCAACGTCTTGCATGGTCGCCGTGGACAATGCGACAGGCCCGCGGGTTGCGCCCAGTTTGGCCGCCTTGAATTCAATTCTGTAGAACTCTCGTAGCGCGTCCGTCTCAAGCCGGGCGGCGACCCGTGACATCGCATCGGCATAGGCCTTGTCAGAATAGGTTCCGCGCATGGCCTGGCCGCACTCCCGGCTGGGCAGCGCATTGATCATGGCCTGCTCAACTGAGTAGTAGTATCGCAATTCCACAAGCGGCAAATGTCCCATACCGCGGGCCACCATGGGCCAGATCAGACCCTGCGGATTCACCTCGAAACTGGGGTCGGTATAGGCGGCAATCACCTGATCTGCGATAAACCCTGCGATGGTGGGATCTTTGTAAAACGACCCCGCCTGTGCCACCGCCAGCTCTAGGTTATCCCCCGAAAACCCCTGTTTTTGCAGATCCTCGCGAATGGGCATCGCGGAAGGCAGCTCCCCCAGAATTCGGATCATTTCAGCGCGGTTCACGCCGACATCCCTGTTCTGAGCTGAAAGCCCATCGGGCACGCCAGCCGCTACGCAAAGCAAAAGCAGTGTCAAACTCAGATAAAGCAGGCGCGGCACATGGTTCTCCAGACGGTCAGCCAGAAGAAGTCTAGGCGGGTCCTTCGGCAAAGGCCAAGGGTCATTTGGCATGGTTTGATCACCTTTTGCGGCATTGGGCCCAGACATTTGTTTTTGACGCACTGGCGTGGTGACAAACGACCTGATATCCACGTGCCTGACGAGTTTTGCCAGGCCCCTAAGACCATGAGCGCCACCGCCAAGAAAACAGCCCCCCTCCCCGATGATATTGTTGCGATGAAAGGGAAAGCCCCGATCGTTAGCCTGACAGCCTACACCACGCCCATGGCACGGCTGATGGATGAGGCCTGTGACTTTGTGCTGGTGGGGGATTCCGTGGGCATGGTGCTGCACGGCATGCACTCCACCTTGGGCGTGACCATGGACATGATGGTGATGCATGGCAAAGCGGTGGCACGGGGTTTGTCGCAAGCGATGCTTGTGATCGATATGCCCTTTGGATCCTACGAAGAAGGACCAGATCAGGCTTTTCGCAACGCCGCGACGATCATGCGGGAAACCGGAGCGGCGGCAATCAAGCTGGAAGGCGGCACGCATATGGCCGAAACCATCGCGTTTCTGGTCACACGGGGCGTGCCCGTCATGGCCCATATCGGGCTCACACCGCAATCGATCAACACGCTGGGCGGGTACAAGGTGCAGGGCCGGGACGATGCAGGTGAGGCGCTTTTGAAGGATGCCCACGCGGTTGCGGATGCAGGCGCGTTTTCTATTGTGTTGGAAAAGGTGCCAGCCACCCTTGCCGACAAAATCACAGCTGAGATCGCCATTCCGACAATAGGAATTGGCGCGGGCGCCGGATGCGACGGACAAATCCTTGTTGTGGATGACATGTTGGGGCTCTTTACCGCGTTCAAACCCAAATTCGTCAAACGCTTCGCGACACTGGGCGATGACGCCAAAGTGGCCATTGAGGCCTATGCGGAGGAGGTGCGCGCCCGGAGCTTTCCCGCGTCCGAGCACACTTTCAGCGACAAGGCCCCATCGAGGTGAAGGACGCGGTGACGCCACCACCGATCGTGCGCCAACTGGCCGAGCTGCGCGCCATGACAGCCGGTTGGCATCTCGCCCAGGAAAGCGTGGGCGTCGTGCCCACCATGGGCGCTTTGCATGACGGGCATCTCTCGCTTGTTGCGGCCGCAAAGAAACTCTGCGATCGGGTGATCGTGACAATTTTCGTGAACCCCAAACAGTTCAACAATCCCGAAGATCTGGCCAACTATCCGCGGACTGAGGCTGAAGATGCCAAGAAGCTCGCGCGGTTTGGCATCGACGCGGTCTATGTTCCGGAGCCTGATCAAATTTACCCCAATGGTTTCTCGACCACTGTTTCGGTCGCTGGCCTCACCGACGTCATGGACGGTGTGCATCGGCCCGGGCATTTCGACGGCGTGGCGACAGTGGTGACAAAGCTCTTCACGCAAAGCACGGCGACGGATGCCTTCTTTGGCGAAAAAGACTTCCAGCAACTGCAAGTGGTGAAGCGCTTAGCACGCGACTTGGATTTGCAAATCACCGTGCATGGTTGCCCCACCATCCGCGATATCGATGGGCTTGCTCTGTCTTCGCGCAACTTGCTGCTGTCTGACCGCGCCCGCACCAAGGCGTGCCGTCTCTTTGAGGAGATGGAAAAGATCGCGGAGGGGCTCAATGCCGGTGAGGCTTTTGAGGATCTGCATGCGGCCGCGGTAAAAGCGCTCGAGACTGCAGGGTTCACCAAGGTGGAATATCTCGATCTGCGCGCGGCAGATGACCTGACCGAGCTTGCTGCGCCCACGCGTGAGGCGCGGCTCTTCGCGGCCGCATGGCTGGCGGGCGTGCGGTTGATCGACAATATCGCCGTCTAAATCCACATGTCGCAAACAGAGATGACAGGGGCTCTTCGCGCGTCATGATGACGCCCAAGGGAGGGACGTCACATGAAAGCAAGCAGGCTGATCAATCTGGCAGATTATCCAATCCATCAGCAAGGGCCTGAGCGAAATGCCGTCCTTGCCCGAGTTCGGGCAGATCTCGCCAAAGACGGCTGTGCGGTCCTCAAGGGGTTTCTGACTAAAGATGGCATCGACGCCCTGACCGAAGAGGCCGACGGGGTGGCACCGCGTGCGCATCGCTCCTTCAACCGAACGAACCCCTATTTCACGCAGGACGACCCGAACCTGCCGGAAGATGACCCCCGCCGCCGGTTTTACGACCGGTCCAACGCATTCATTCCTGCCGACAATTTTGCCAAAGACGGCCCGCTGCGGGGCGTTCATGATTTTGAGGGCTTCGACGCGTTTATCCGCGACTGCCTTCAAGAGGCGCATTTCCACCGCTACGCCGATCCGCTGGCCGATGTGATCGTGAACATGGCCGAAGAGGGCAACGGTTTTCCCTGGCATTTCGACACCAACAATTTCACCGTCACGCTGGCCATTCAGAACGCCAATGACGGCGGTGCTTTCGAATACGCGCCCGGCATCCGAGAGGGCGATGAAAACTTTGACGAGGTGGCCCGCGTGCTGGATGGCACGTCCGACAAGGTCACCGTACTGGAGCTCGAGCCGGGCGATCTTCAGATCTTCAGCGGTCGCTACTCTCTGCATCGCGTGGCACCGCTCAAAGGGAAACGCCCGCGCTATGTCGCGATCTTCTCATATGTCGAGAAGCCGGACATGGTTGGCAGCCCTGAGCGCACGCAGCAACTTTACGGACGCACCCTGCCCATTCACTGGGAACGCGCAGGGCGGCGGGCGGACGCCTATCTCGACTAGGTCGCCATTTCCTCGCTCAGGAATGCCTCGGGGTCATCCACTTCTTCCAGCCGCTTGCCTTTGATCCTCCAGAACCGGTTGCCGACATTGCGCAGGAAACTGCGGTCGTGGCTGACCAGAAGACAGGCGGCGCCGTGGGTGATCAGCTCTTCCTCCAGCGCTTCCTGGCCTTCGATATCCAGATGGTTCGTGGGCTCGTCCAGCAAGTAGAAATTGGGCCTCGCAAGCCGCAGCATGAGCATCGCCAGCCGCGCCTTCTGACCGCCGGAAAGCGCATCGACCTTGGTGTTCTGCATCGTCATTACGATCCCTGCCCCGGCCAACACGCCCCGCGCGCGCTGATCGCCGATGTCAAAACGTTCTGTGATCAGCAACATGGGCGTCTGTCCAGGCGTCAACTGCGTCAGATGCTGGTCAGAGACACCGGGGATCACCGATGGGGCCGCGCGGATGGGTCCGTCTGGATCTTCAAAAGCCCGCGCCACCAGATTGATGAGCTGCGTTTTACCCGTCCCATTGGCCCCCAGCAGAACCACGCGTTCCCCCGGTGAAATCCACTTTTTCCCCGTCCGGTAAAGCAACCTATCGTCCGGCGCGCTCACCTCTACATCGGGCAGAGTGAGCAGCGCCTTGGCATGGGTTCCGCTATTGGTGAGCTTGATATCGCCCGCGCTGCGTTCCTGATGCGCAGGCCGGGCCGCAGCCTCCATTTTCTCCGCCCGCTCGGTCAGTTGCTTGGTCTTGATCAGCAACAGGTCCGAGCCGGAGTTGATGCCAACATTCTTTAGCTTCGCCGCCTGCCGCCGCAGTGTTTTGGCCTTGTTGAGGTCATTGGCAAAGCGCCGTTCATCTGCCGCATCCGCTTCGTCCAGCGCCTGACGCGCCTTCGTGAAAGGCAGTGGAAAACTGCGCGATCTTTCAGCCCGCAGAAACAACGTGCAATTGGTCGTGGCATCCAGAAACGCCCGGTCGTGGGACGTAATGATCAACGCAGTATCGCGCGGCAACGCAGCCAACCACTCCTGCAGCTGACCAATGCGGCGCAGATCCAGATGGTTGGTGGGCTCGTCCAACATCAGCACGTCGGGTTCCAGCACCCATTCGGCGGCCAGCATCGCAATACGCTGCCATCCGCCACTGAGCTCTGCCAAGGGCTGGTGCTGCAATTCATAAGGCATCTGCAACTCACCCAAGACCACATCGACGCGCCAGCTTTCATAATCCGCTTGCTCTTCGGGCAACGCGGCGAGGGTCAGTTCATAGGGCGTCAGCGCCTGTGTCCCCTCTGGCAGCGTCTGGCGCACATAGCCCATGCGCAGTCCGCGCCCACGGGTGATCTCGCCATGGGTGGCATCGGCCTGCCCCGTCAGGCAGTTCAAGAGCGTGGATTTTCCGCGCCCATTTGCGGCCACAAGGCCAAGCCGGTCGCCCTTGGTGATGGTCAGGGTGAGGTCAGTGAACAAAGGCTCACTCAGAGTGATGCCTAAGGATTGGATGTGTAGAAGTGTCATGTCTGTCTCAGCTATTTTGGGGTTACCGCTCAAAAAAATGGCGGCGAAAGGCTGATCAAGACACGCAGGTAGAAAGCGTCGTTATCAGATCAGCCCTGCAAACGGATCTGCAGGGCGTAACGGGGACCATGCTGAAGTCGGCGGATGATACGCATGTTCAGCTTGTGCCCTCCTGTTGTGATGCGTTTCAACTGCTGCCTGATATGCCAATCGGCGGGTGTTTGGCAAGAAAGATCGCGCCACACTGCAAACACCAGTTTCTATTGACACTGGCAGGCGTTGCTCCTATCCCCCGCTCAACTTCCGGAAGGCTTGTCTCTTCCGGTCCCTTGGGCAAAACGCCCGGGATCGCCCCCCACCAGCGAGTTTCGCCCGTGGGGGCGTTTATGCTTTGAGCCGCTCTGCTTATATTGGCAGGGCATCGTGACAACCGGCAAAGGAGGCCGCGCTGATGTTTGAAAATCTATCCGAACGTCTCTCTGGCGTCCTTGATCGGCTGACGAAGCAGGGCGCGCTATCCGAGGATGACGTCAAAACAGCTTTGCGCGAGGTGCGCGTGGCGCTTCTAGAAGCGGACGTATCCCTGCCCGTCGCGCGCGAGTTCATCAAGAAGGTGCAAGAGCAGGCGACCGGCCAGGCCGTCACCAAGTCCATCACACCCGGCCAGCAGGTCGTCAAGATCGTGCATGATGCACTGGTGGATACTCTGACAGGTGAGGAAGACCCTGGCGCGCTCAAGATCGACAATCCCCCTGCCCCGATCCTGATGGTCGGTCTGCAAGGTTCAGGTAAGACGACCACCACGGCGAAACTGGCCAAGCGGCTAAAGGATCGCGACGGCAAGCGCGTGCTGATGGCCTCGCTCGACGTCAATCGCCCGGCGGCAATGGAACAGCTGCAGATCCTCGGCACACAGATCGGCGTGGATACGCTGCCCATCGTGAAGGGTGAAGACCCGGTCACGATCGCCAAGCGGGCGAAAACACAAGCCTCTTTGGGCGGTTATGACGTCTACATGCTTGATACGGCAGGCCGTCTGCCCATCGACGAAGAGCTGATCAACCCTGCCGCCGACGTGCGTGACGTAGCGCCCCCGCGCGAGCCTCAGCTGGTGGTTGAAGGCTTGACAGGGAAGG
>CAKZYL010000054.1 GCA_937884705.1 uncultured Roseovarius sp.
ACATGCTGAAAGCGCATATGGTTTACTCGGACAAGCCGTTCATGGGCTCTGTTACCGATCCGTCCCGCGCGCAGGACAGCGTGGAGATGTGCGAGATCCTCTTCGGCAAGGACTTTGTGCAGAACAACACGGTGATGACCTCGCTCATCAACATCAACTCACCCATGACCTTTGATGACGTCATGATGGGCGCGCTTGAGGTCTATGCGCAGAACAATCAGGCCGCGATCGTCTCTCCCTTTATCGTGGGCGGAGCCATGGCGCCTGTGTCTGTTGCGGGCACGCTGACGCAGGTTTTGGCGGAGGTCCTGGCCGGAATTGCGTATTCGCAGCTATGCCGCTCGGGGGCACCGGTCATTATGGGGGCTTTTGTGACCTCGATAGATATGAACTCCGGTGCGCCGACCTTTGGCACGCCCGAGGCCTCTCATATCACCTATGGGGCAGGACAGCTGGCGCGCCGTCTTGGCCTGCCTTACCGGTCTGCGGGCTCGTTTACCGGTGCGAAACTTCCCGATGCGCAGGCCGCCTATGAGACGTCGAATTCGCTCAATATGGGGCTGCTGGCTGGCGTGAACTTCATGCTGCATTCCTGCGGGTGGTTGGAAGGCGGCCTTGTGTCGTCGTTTGAGAAGTTTGTTCTGGATGCCGATCAGTTGGGTGTCTTGCATCACCTGGCCCGCGGCGTTGAGACCGATGAGAACGGCCAGGCGATGGATGCGATCCGCGAGGTTGGACCGGGTGGGCACTATCTGGGATGCGCGCACACCCAAGCGAATTTCCAGAGCGCGTTCTGGCGGACCAACGTGCTGGATTACAAACCGTTTGAGACATGGGCCGAAGAGGGCTCGCGCGATGCGATGGCTCTGGCCAATGAGAAGATGAAGCAGATGCTGGCAAATTATCAGCAACCCGCGATGGATCCGGCGATCCACGACGCGTTGACAGCGTATGTGACCGAAAAGAAAGCGTCGATGAAAGACGCGTTCACCTGAGAAAAGAGGCTGCCTTAGATGCGCGCCGCGCGCAGAAGGTCGGCCTCACTCATCAACGCGATCATCACTTCCACGTGTCGCAAGGGAGAGTACCCGGCGGCATTGACCTCCCGCTCAGCGTTCATTTCCGCTTCAAGCTCCATCAGCGCAAAAAGAATCGGCGTGGTCTCTGTGGGGTGTCCGAATCCCAAAAGACGCTTCAACGTGATCGACCTGCGGTAGTCGCGCATGCCGATTCGAGCCGCTCGAATCAGAGTTTTGGGTCTTTTTAGTCGCGCTAGCATGGTCAAAAGGTCTGTCATCACCGTCTCCTGCAAAATTAACTTGCTCAGAATTTAAAACAACCTAAGCGTGTGTTGCGCCAGTCTTTGTTGCGTTCGGTGGTCTTCGAGTTTGTTCACGAATTATCAACAATCTGGATGAAACGGCTGATCTTTAACCATCCGGTAATAATTGGTCGATCACTGTGCATAAGTCTGTGAGCAACGGGATTCACAGCTAAAATCCCCTTAAAGGGCTGGAGGGCCTTCTATGTCTGACGTTGTCGCGCCAGAGGACATTCCTGAACGTGTACCCCCTTGGGTTTCAAAAGAAACTTTGTCGTATCTTGCCCATACGGAAGGCGGCGAATCCTTGCGCGCACTGGCCCGAAAGGCCGGCGTGCATGCCTCGACGATCCTTCGACAGGTGCGCAGCGTAGAAGCGCGGCGAGAAGACGTTTTGGTGGATAGGTTCTTACAGCGCCTTGGCGAACGGGTGCATCATTGTTCACAAAACGTGGACGATCAAACCCAGGATCCGGCCCGTTTTGATGACGCGGAATACCTCTCTGACGAACTTCTTAAACGGGAAGCTTGTCGTGTCTTGGGCCATCTCAGTGACCCTGCCGCCTTGCTGGCCGTTGTCGCGGACATGGAAAAAGCCGTGATCGTGCGCGAGACCGAGGGGGGCGATACCACGCGTCGCGCCGTTCTGGATCGCGCAGTGGCGGAGGCTTTAGCGTTCAACGGTTGGATCGCCTGCGAAGATGCAGGCAAGATCCTGAAATACCGCATCACATCTTCGGGCCGAACCACGCTTGGTAAAATGATGGCTGAAGCCGAGATGCAAGCGCTGGGCATGGGCGAACATCAGGCCGCGTTTAGCTTTGATGCGCGCGCCTCTCAAAACGGCTTTGCGCAGCGTGGCGCGCGGTTGCCGGCGTCAGAGACGCCCCTTGCCCTTTTGGCGCGACGTCGTGATCGGGAGGGGCGGCTCTTTTTGTCCTCTGATCTGGTGAACGTGGGCGAGCGCATGCATGAAGATTTCGTTTTGACGGGTCTCAACTCGCGTCGAGATGAAACATGGGATCAATTCATCTGTCGGGCGCAGAGTGAGACGCCGGACGCCCCCCAGGCGGCGCGCGCGCAGAACAGAATGGTGAGCGCCCTGCGGGATTTGGGCCCGGGTTTGGGCGACGCGGTTTTGCGGTGTTGCTGCTGCCTGGAAGGCCTCGAATTGACCGAAAAACGCATGGGGTGGTCGGCAAGATCGGGTAAAATCGTGCTTCGGATCGCCCTGCAGCGGCTCAAGCGTCATTATGCCGCTTTGGGTGAAGATGGTGCGCTTGTGGGCTGAAAACCCGCAAGATCCGCCGGTTTTGCGGTTAAAAAGCTGGTGGATACTCGTTAATCAAAGCTCAGATTGTCGCGACTGACCTGAGCAACTGGCACTCTCCACCGCGCCACGTTATGATCGAAAGAGATTACGATTTCGTTCGCAGGAAGCTGAGACGTGCGGGACCTCAAAATACCTGAGCAGCGCCACCCGGAAAAGGCTCATCGCCCCGATAACGCGCAGCCGAAAAAGCCCAACTGGATACGTGTGCGTGCGCCCACCAGCGAGGGCTATCACGAGACCCGCAAAATTATGCGCGACAATCGTCTGGTGACGGTGTGTGAAGAAGCTGCCTGTCCCAATGCCGGTGAATGTTGGAGCCAGGGGCATGCCACAATGATGATCATGGGCGATATCTGCACGCGGGGCTGTACCTTTTGCAACATCGCCACCGGCAGACCCGATGAGTTGGATCAGTTTGAGCCTGGCCGCGTGGCCCACGCCGTGCAAAAGCTGGGCCTCAACCACGTGGTGATCACATCGGTGGATCGCGACGATATCAATGACGGTGGGGCGGCGCATTTTGCCCAGACCATTCGCGCCGTGCGGCATCGATCCCCGGGAACGACAATTGAGATCCTGACGCCCGATTTCATCAAATCCGACAAAGGCGCGCTGGAAACCGTGGTTGAAGCACGCCCGGATGTGTTCAACCACAATCTGGAGACCGTGCCGGGGCTTTACCCGCGGGTCAGGCCAGGCGCGCGGTACTTCCACAGCCTGCGCATTTTGCAACGCGTAAAGGAACTGGACCCGAGTATCTTTACCAAATCGGGCATTATGGTGGGCCTGGGGGAGGAGCGGATGGAAGTGCTGCAAGTCATGGATGACATGCGCGCGGCCGACATCGATTTCCTGACGATCGGGCAATACCTGCAACCGACGCCCAAGCACCACGCAGTGGATCGGTATGTGCACCCGGACGAATTTGCCTCTTATGAAAAGGCAGCCTATGGAAAAGGGTTCTTGATGGTCTCGGCCACGCCGCTCACGCGGTCATCCTATCATGCAGGAGATGATTTTGCGCGGCTTCGGGATGCGCGCATGGCGAAAATCGCGGCGGTTTGACGAGAGTTCGGTCTTAGCTGCCCCAAGTGCGCACAGGACCACAATCCATATGCACGAAGTTGCTGCGTGAGTAACGGCCCACGCCGCCACCCTTACACGCTTTTGCGGCACGGAAGAGTTGGCTTACAGAGCGTGATTTCAATTGTAGATCAGCAGCTTGACCCAGCAAATGCCGGGAATTTTTCGCAACACCCCTCGACCGGCTGCGCAGCAAGGCGTTTGTTGCGGGGCTGCGATAACCGGACAGAAGCGTGAAAGGTTCGTTCGCATCAAGCATGTTGTGGCTGGCGGCCATGATATCGATGGTCCGGAAATCGATGTCATGAACGCCGTCGGTGCGCCAATCCCTCATGAAGTACGCTATTTCTTTGACAGCGTCGCGAATGTACTCGCCTTCGATCCAGTAAATTGTGTCGATGCTTTCGCCGGTTCTCACAGACCGCATCGAAAGACGACGAATGTCGCCTGATCCGCGCAAAAATCCCGCTGCTTTGGAAAATGTCGGAGCTGCTGCTACTGCGGTTGCGGCAAACGCTGCCAATAACGCGCGTCTGTTGACGCTCGAAGAGCTGTATTCCGTCATGTACTTTGCGCCCGTCCCGTCGCTTACCTTATTGAATGCCGTGACCCGACCTGCCTATCCGGTTCCCCTCACGGTGCTACACGTTCTATTGCATACGTAAGATTGCCTATAAAGATATGGTTTCAACTTTCTTTCCAGAGAGGCAAAAATTGGCGAAAAACCGCGCAAAGCCGCCCCAAAAGAGCCATTTTTACCTGTGATGCTTGTACGCAACGTCGTGAGCAGAAGTGATTTTGCGCGTCCCGATTACTAAAAGGTGACTGGACAGGCGCCGCAATGTTCTTGAAAAGTACTCATGAGCAATTTGGTATCTATACAGGGGATTCAGGTTAATGGTTTCATTGACGCAACGACTTTCAAAAGACTTCAAATTTGCCGGTTTGGCTCTTGCTGTGAGCGCATTTGCTCTGTTTGCGGGCAACCCGGCACTGGCTCAGGTCGCCGCATTCAAGCAAGCCGTTGCCGAAGAAGCGGCGCATGACCGCGACATTGCTGCCTTTTACCGCTCTGTCAAATTCGAAAGCATCTGGACGGGCGCATCTGATGAAGACAAAGCCCGGCGCAGTGCGCTGTTCACGGCGATGAGCACGGTGGGCATGCACGGTCTTCCCGAGGCACGCCACGACACCGATCGCCTGATGCGCATTTTGAAAGACATTCGCACGCCCGAAGACCGCGCGCGGGCCGAAGTGGCCATGAGCAAAGCCTTCATCCAATTGGCGCGCGATATGCAATCGGGCGTGCTCGAGCCCTCTAAAGTGGACGAAGAGATCAAGCGCAACGGCGTTTATTCCAACGCCACTGAGTATCTGACCGGCATCATGGAGAACAAACCGCGCGCCTATTTCCGCTCGATCGTGCCGCAAACAGGCGAATATGCCCGACTGATGAAAGAGAAGCTGCGTCTTGAAAAGCTGATCCAGGCTGGCGGCTGGGGTCCTGCTGTGGCCGCGGGGTCGCTGTCCAAGGGTCAGTCTGGCGGAGCTGTTGTGGCGTTGCGCGACCGTTTGATCGCGATGGGCTATCTTGAGCGCTCCTCGACCATGACCTACGACCGCAATATTGAAGGGGCGGTTCAGGTCTTTCAGGCTGCACACGGTCTGGAACCGGACGGCCAGGTCGACAGCGGAACCATGCGTCAGATCAATGAAGGCCCCGAGGCGCGACTGCGCGCCGTCATGGTCGCCATGGAGCGTGAGCGGTGGCTGAACAAGGATCGTGGCGCGCGCCACGTGCTTGTCAACCTGACCGATTTCAGCGCGCGGATCATCGACAATGACGATATCACGTTTCAGACCCGCTCTGTGATCGGCGCAAACACCCATGATCGTCGCAGTCCGGAATTTTCCGATGAGATGGATCACATGGTGATCAATCCCACTTGGAATGTGCCGCGGTCCATCACGGTGAAGCAGTATCTGCCGCAGATGCAGGCCAATCCAGGCGCTGTCGGGCATCTCAAGCTTTATGACTGGCAGGGACGTGAGGTGCCGCGTTCGGCGGTAAACTTTAATGCCTACAACGGAAACACCTTCCCGTTTGACCTCAAACAGCCGCCGTCCAACAGCAACGCCCTTGGTCTGGTGAAGTACATGTTCCCCAACAAGTACAACATCTATCTGCACGATACCCCGTCCAAGCATCTCTTTGCCCATGAGCGGCGGGCCTACAGCCATGGCTGTATCCGGCTCGCGGATCCGTTTGATTTCGGCTATACACTGCTGGCCGCACAGGAAGACGAGCCTGTCGATTTCTTCCACAAAGTGCTCGCCACCGGTAAGGAAACGCGGGTGGATCTGGACCAGCCGATCCCGGTGCACATCATCTACAGAACGGCGTTCACAGATAGCAAAGGGCGTCCGCAATATCGCTCTGACGTCTATGGCCGTGACGCCAAGATCTGGAATGCGATGGTGCGGGCCGGTGTGACCTCTCCAGCGCTTGGGACCTTTGGGCTGGAAGTGGCATCGGTGACGGGTGATCCGGTACAGATCAACGTGTCGGCCAACCCGGTACAGGCGGTCGCGACTGAGCCACTGAACCAAACCTATCAAACGCGGTTGGTCTCAAACACGGGCACGCGTTCTACCTCTGGGCAGGCATCGGCTTCGTTCCGCACGATTTCGAGCCGCGAAAACGGTCGCTGATCCCAGACGACAAATTCATGGAAGCGCCGCCTGTTACGTTCAGGCGGCGTTTTTTATTTGCTAAGCATTGGGCGGTGGACAGGATGCACCGCATGTTGGCCAAGCCCGCGTCGCATGCCTATAAATGCGGGCTTTCTTCTGTAGCCGCTGCGGCAACAGAAAGGCGGCTCTGTTGAGCGTTGGGGCTTTCGCCGGATCGAGAACGCGACTACATCACCCGTATCAAAAGAAGGATGACCATGGCTTACACCATCGAAGAGATTGCCACCGCTTTGGCCATGAAAGTCGTGGGCGACGGCGCTATCCAAGTAGACGGTCTGGCGGAGCCTGCGGATGCCACACCTGCGCATTTGGCGATGGCCATGAAACCTGAATACGCCAAGGATCTGGAGAACGGATCGGCCCGGGCGGCCGTGCTTTGGGACGGGGCGGACTGGGCCGAGATGGGGCTTGAGGCTGCGATCCTTGCGCCGCGCCCACGGTTTGCCATGTCGGGGCTCACTCGCATCATGGATCCTGGTCAGGGTTGGGGCAGTGGCGTGCACCCAAATGCCATCGTCTCGCCGGATGCAACGTTGGCTGAGGACGTGTCTGTTGGTCCCTTCAGCATCGTAGAGGCGGGCGCGCGGATCGGGGCAGGCACCGTCATTGGCCCGCAATGCTATGTTGGCACTGATGCGGTGATTGGAGTGTCGGGATACATTCGCGAAGGCGTCAAGATTGGCGCGCGGGTGAAGATCGGTGATCGTTTTATGGCGCAACCGGGTGCGGCCATCGGGGGCGACGGGTTTTCTTACGTTACGCCAGAAGCCTCCACGGTGGAGGAGGCGCGCAAAACCTTGGGCGATCAGGGCGAGGCGGAGGCGCAAGCTTGGGTTCGGATCCACTCTTTGGGCAGTGTGACCATTGGCGACGATGTCGAGGTGGGCGCCAATGCCACCATAGACCGCGGCACGATCCGTGACACGATAGTGGGCGACCGCACCAAGATCGACAACTTGGTGATGGTGGCGCACAATGTCGAGGTGGGCAATGACACGCTTTTGTGCGGCCTCGTGGGCATCGCGGGCTCAACCAAAATCGGCAACAACGTGGTGCTTGCGGGCAAGGTCGGTGTGACAGACAACATCTTTATTGGCGACAACGTCATTGCGGGCGGTGGCACGATTGTTCTGGCCAATGTGCCCAAAGGGCGTGTCGTCTTGGGCTATCCCGCAATGAAGATGGACACGACGATGGAGGTGTTCAAAGGCATGCGCCGCCTCAAGCGGCTGTTCGATGACGTCGCAGACCTCAAGAAAACGGTTTCCAACAGCCGTAAGAGCGACTAAGTCCGTCGCGGAACTACAAGGGTCCGCAACATGGACGTCAAACCCCGCGTCATTCAGATCATCGCCGAGCAGGCCGTCCTGGAAACTTCAGATGTAACACTGGAGAGCACGCTGGACGATCTTGGCATCGATAGTCTGGGCCTTGTAGAGAGCATCTTCGCCATTGAAGAGGCGTTTGATATTTCCATTCCCTTCAATGCCAATGAACCCGAAGCCAGTGATTTCGACATCTCCAGCGTGGCCACCATCGTGGTCGGGATTGAAAAGCTGATCTCGGAGCAATCGTGAAACGCGTTGTCATTACCGGCGCCGGGTCGATCAATGCGCTTGGATTTACGGTTGATGAAACCCTAGAGGCGATGCGGGAAGGCCGCTGCGGCATCGGTGAACTTGAGTTTCGCGATGTCGAGCGGTTGGCGATCCGCATTGGCGGCCAAGTCAAAGGCTATGAGCCGGAAGAGAGCTTCAATCGCCAGCAGCTGTCGCTTTATGACCGCTTCACGCAGTTTACGCTGATCGCCGCGAGAGAGGCGATTGGACAATCCGGGTTGACGTTTACCGGGGAATTGGCGGCGAGATCCGGCGTGGTTCTTGGCAATTCTGGCGGTGGAATGACCACACTGGATGACAATTATCGCACCGTTTACGAAGACGGCAAAAACCGGGTGCATCCTTTTGTGGTGCCCAAACTGATGAACAATGCCGCAGCGGGCCACGTCTCGATGGAGTTCAACCTCAAGGGCCCGAGCTTTACCGTCTCAACGGCCTGCGCGTCGTCCAACCACGCTATGGCGCAAGCCTTTCAGTTGGTTCATGGCGGGGCAAGCCCAGTGATGATCACCGGCGGGTCGGAATCCATGCTCTGCTTTGGCGGCGTGAAAGCCTGGGAAGGTCTGCGCGTCATGTCCAAAGACGCCTGCCGCCCGTTTTCAGCCAATCGCAACGGCATGGTGCAGGGGGAGGGCGCAGGCGTTTTCGTCTTTGAGGAATTGGAGCATGCCAAGAAACGGGGCGCTGAGATTTTGGCGGAGGTGGCGGGGTTTGCCATGTCCTCGGATGCCTCTGATATCGTGATGCCGTCAAAGCAAGGTGAGGCACGTGCGATGCAGGGCGCTCTGGAAGATGCAAAGCTCAATCCCGAAGATGTGGGCTATATCAACGCTCATGGCACGGGGACGGCGGCCAATGACAAGACCGAAAGCGCGGCCGTGGCGGATGTGTTTGGGGCCCATGCCGACCGTCTTTTGATCTCGTCAACCAAAAGCATGCACGGCCACCTGATTGGCGCCACCGGTGCGGTGGAGTTCCTAGCCTGCATTATGGCGGTGCGCGACGGTATCGTGGCACCCACCATCGGTTATGAAGAGCCCGATCCCGAATGCGCGCTGGATGTTGTGCCCAACGTGGCGCGCGAGGCCGACGTCAAGGTGGCACTCTCTAACGCGTTTGCTTTTGGCGGTCTTAATGCCGTGCTGGCTCTGCGGCAGTTTTCGTGAACATCTGACGGCTGTTACGAAAAACGCCGCGTCAGATCCGCGGCGTTTTGTGTAATGTGATCAGACGTCAGTTCGCATTCACGGTGACGTTGTCAAAGGCTGCCGTAAAGCCCTTTAATGACGCCTCAATCAACACAGTCTGATCCGGTGCTTGTGCGGGAGCGATCACAATAAAGGCGATCTCGCCCGACCTGAACGCGTCAATGTCTTCCTGCGTAAAGCCGATGCGGGCAAAGCATCCGATCATCGAGCAGAAGGAGTAGTTGTACGCTTTCGCCGCACCGCTATCGACATACATCTGCAGGCCGGCCGGCAACAGCGTGCCAAGTGGGACAACGATCGTAGCGCCTGCCACCACAGCGCTGTCTTCTGGCAGTTTGAAAATCGAAAACTCAGCCACCGGGTTGCCCGCTTCTTCGCGCAGCAACTGGTACATCTGACACGGGTCCTGTTCTGCGTCCGACCGGAAGCACTGCAGCTGCCAGTCATCATAGACTTCTTTGACGTAGGATGGATCCTCTTGCACGGTTTGGCCCAAATCGAGGCCAACAGAGGGATCGACGGTGGGTGTGCCGTCGGATGCCTCTTGCGCCTGAAGCGCGCCGCCAATCGCAAGCCCTGCAACCAGCGATAAGGTGGAAAGCAATCTGCTCATGAAATCCCCATTTTTGATCATTTTCAGTCGTAGTCGCATAGCACGAGCAAACACGCTTGTCAGGTCGAAAACGAGGGATATCCAAGGTCTCTTGAAAGGCGATAAAACGGTTATTTTAAAGGGCCATAACACCAGAAGGAGAACCCAGAAAAAGGAAAAGAGGCCGTGCAGCCTCTTTCCCATCTTCTCCCTGCCGGACTGGCCGACTTAGTAATTGCGCGAACGCTATGACAGGATGGCCGGACCGTCAACAGATAAGCGTAAAAAAAAGTGAAAACAATTGTAAGATATTGATCAAAAGCAGAAATTATATCCACAAACCCTCGTGAGGGCCGTCCAAACCACTCATTTTGCATCCCAAAAAAAGAGCCGCGCCCAAGGGCGCGGCCAGTCTGACAGGGAGGAATTCGCCCCGCAGCCAAGAGGACGTCAGGCAGGAGGCATTTCTAGAGTGGCACATAATGGTTAAATTTGTATGTTCAGCGGAACGGCATGGGGAGACGGTGCAAAGTGGCTGACAAAAATGTGTTTATCGGCGGCGGAGGAGAGGGCTATGCAGAGGCCCAAGGTCTCACGCTGAAATACGCCAATCGGCATGGGTTGATCGCCGGCGCGACGGGCACCGGCAAAACGGTCACCCTGCAAATCCTCGCCGAGGGGTTTTCCGCGGCGGGCGTGCCCGTGTTCCTGTCGGATGTGAAAGGCGATCTCTCTGGCATCGCGGCATCGGGCAGTGCGGGGTTCAAGCTCCATGATGCGTTCATGAGCAGGGCCGACACCATTGGGTTCGCCGATTACGCCTATACCAACTACCCGGTGACATTCTGGGATCTCTTCGGCGAGCAGGGTCATCCTGTGCGGACCACCGTGTCCGAGATGGGCCCGCTTTTGCTAAGCCGTCTGCTGCAGCTCACCGATGCACAGGAAGGGGTGATGAACATTGCTTTCCGTGTTTCCGATGAGGAAGGCTTGCCCCTGCTGGATCTGAAGGATCTGCAATCGCTGCTCGTGTGGGTGGGCGAAAACCGCGATACGCTCTCGATGCGCTACGGCAATATCTCTCCGCAATCCGTGGGGGCCATTCAGCGCCAGCTTTTGGTGATCGAGAACCAAGGTGGAACTGGCTTCTTTGGGGAACCGGCCTTGGAGCTTTCAGATCTCATGCATGTGGGGGCTGACGGGCGCGGGCAGATCAACATTCTCGCCGCCGACAAACTGATGGGCGCGCCGCGGCTATATGCGACGTTCCTGCTGTGGTTGCTCAGCGAACTTTTTGAGACGCTGCCAGAGGTGGGCGATCCCGATAAGCCAAAACTGGTGTTCTTCTTTGATGAGGCGCATCTGCTGTTTGAAGACGCGCCCAAAGCGCTTGTCGACAAAGTAGAGCAGGTGGCCCGGCTGATCCGCTCAAAGGGGGTGGGTGTCTATTTTGTGACGCAGAACCCCGATGACATTCCCGAAGACATCCTGGGCCAATTGGGCAATCGGGTACAGCATGCGCTGCGCGCCTTCACCGCGCGGGATCAAAAAGCGCTGATGCGCGCCGCAGAAACCTATCGCCCGAATGAGCGGTTCGACACGGCCGAGGCGATCAGAGATGTCGGCGTGGGCGAGGCCGTGACGTCGATGCTGGCCAAGAAGGGCGTCCCTGGGATTGTGGAACGAACGCTCATTCGCCCTCCGTCCTCACAGCTGGGTCCAGCGTCTGCGGCAGACCGGAAAACAGCGATGCAAGCGTCTCCGGTGGCTGGTAAGTATGATCAGGCCGTGGATAAGAGATCGGCCTATGAAATGCTCATCGAGCGTGCGAAGGCCGCTGCGCAAGAGGCCGAGGTTGTTGAAGAAAAAGCCGAGGAGTTGTCGCCTGCAGAGCGGGAGTTCAACGCGGCGCGCCGTTTTACTGGCGCTCGCGTCAGCCGATCATCTTCGCGCAGCAGCCAGAGTTTGGGCCAGCAGTTTGGCAGCGCGATGAGCTCTGCTGTGATCAAGGAGCTGAAAGGCACCACGGGACGTCGGATCGTGCGCGGCATTCTGGGTGGGCTCTTCAAAGGACGCTAGGGTGTGATTGCGGCAAGATCCCGCGCCATCCCCTCGTAAAAACTCTGCGTTCGGCGCAGGCGCGAACGGTTGAGATCCTGCGTATCAGAGCGCAGGAGGCCTTCCACGCCAATCATAAATGGCAGGCAAAGCTGGCGCTCATGTGTGTCGAGTTGGAACACATCGCAGAAGAGATCGATTGTGCCACGATCCACACCAAACCGTGCGTCACCAGAGGGATGCAGGCCACGCCGCCCCATATGGGTGATAAACCGCGCCATGTCCTTGTAAATTGGCAGCTTGGCAGAGCCGCCCGTGTCAATGCCCGTCAGAACGTCACCATCGACCAAGAGGTTATTGGGGTGAAAATCCCCATGGCTGATAGAAACGCGCCAGTCATGGCCGTCCATGCCGGGCAACAGGCGGTGCAGATGCGCTCTGATCTCTGCTAAAAGCGGGCGGATCCGCGCAGATCCTTGCTTGCTGATCCGTTTTTCAGCCTTGCTGAGCCAGGAGGCCGCCCGCATTGGCCCGCGCCGCTCCATCGGTTTGGTGTAGTGCCTGAGCCAATGAACCGCACCCGGTATCATACTGAAACGCTGATCTTTTTCGCTTTGCCAAATGCGTTCCAGCATGGGCTCTCCGGAGGCGTGTCGCACAACAAGCAGGCCAAGATCGGGCAGATGGTAGAGCGGCTCATTCACACGGTAAGGCCCGCCCGACATGTAGGGCCATGTGCGTTGCAGCTCATCCCAATCCCGCTTTGCATAGGCGCTTGGCTCGTCCAAGTAGAACCGAGCAATCGCGGGCGTGCCGTTGAAATGACCCTGGAAAATGGCACGCTTGCCACTGACAAAGCGCACCACCTCATCGAGTTCCATGCCCTTCAAGTCCGGCGCATCGGCTGTTGCGGCACCGATCTGTTCCATCAGTTCTGCGATCACATCCAGATCCGGAAACGGGGGTGCGTTTTGTGCCATAGGCGCACCCTGTCCGGGCCGCTGGCCGCTCGTCAACCGGATCAATTGAACCTCGCGTATTCCGCAGCTAATGTGGCGCGTGAACACAACAGATTGAGGCGCACCATGTCTGAGACCCCTGTCAATGAGATGTCCTTTGAAGAGGCCATGAAGGAACTGGAGCAGGTGGTCGGCCAGTTGGAGCGTGGAGATGTGGCGCTGGAGGCGTCTATTGCGCTTTATGAGCGCGGGGCCGAGTTGAAAAAACGCTGTGAAACCAAGCTGAAAGAGGCCGAAGAGAAAGTGGCAGCCCTGACGCTGGATGCAGATGGCGTGCCCAAGGGTACGACGCCTGTACAAGGGATGTAGGCATTGAACGCGGACGACCTGCGCGCCCGGGTTGAGGCGCATTTTCAATCGGTTTTGGCGGGGTTTGGCGACACGAACGTGGCGCAGGGCATGCGCTATGCCGTGTCGGGCGGCAAACG
>CAKZYL010000055.1 GCA_937884705.1 uncultured Roseovarius sp.
ACCAGGTCAGGCGGTGTCGCGGCGCAGCATCAACCAGATCATTGCCCCGCCTGCCAAAGCCAGGAATGGCGCCATGGCAAGATTGACGGATGCCCATCCTGTCACCGCATCGCCACCCGAGCAATTCATCAACCCGCCCGATGCAAGGGATGCGACTGTCACGCCGCCGAAGACGATGAAGTCATTGAGGCCTTGCATGCGACCGCGTTCTTCCACCGTGTGAGAGGCCGCCAGCATTGTCGTGGCGCCGATAAATCCGAAATTCCAACCCAGCCCCAATAAAATCAGCGCCAAAAAGAAGTTCTCAAGCTCAACACCATGCAGGGCCACGGCCCCGGCGGCGGCGAGAATGATCAAGCCCGCAGCGACAATGCGTTCCACACCGAAGCGCACGATGAGGTGACCGGTGAAGAAAGATGGCGCGAACATCGCCAGAACGTGCCCTGTCACAACATCCGCCGCATTACCGGTGGTAAATCCGCACCCGACGACGGCCAAAGGCGTTGATGTCATCACGAGGTTCATCAGCGCGTAGGATACCGTGGCACAGATCACCGCGACGGCGATGCGCGGTGTTTTCAAAAGCTCCATCCGCGTCCGGCCTTTCGGAGCGCCTTCTTGTGCCGGTGGTGGTTTGGGGATGTCGAGGAAGAAAAACAGGAGTGCGCCCAGCAGGTTAAGCGCAATCACCGCGTAGTAGGTGCCCAGGAAGGGGATCACCATGGCATCTGACGTGACCTTGACCAGCTGCGGCCCGATCACGGCGCTCGCCAAACCACCCGCCATCACATAGGAGATCGCCTTAGGCCGAAACGCCTCGCTTGCGGTATCTGCGGCGGCGAAGCGATAGAATTGCTGTGCGGCCATGTAGATCCCCGTGATGAGCGATCCCAGCAAATAGATCGGAAAGGATGCCACATAGAGGCCATACGCCCCGATTGCGCCGCCCAAGGCACCGGCGAGGGCGCCAATAAGAAACCCTGTCCGACGGCCATAGCGCTGCATGATGGAACTCAGCGGGTTGGCCGACAGCATGGAGCCGATAACGATCAGCGATATCGGCAGCGTGGCAAAGCAGATGTTTGACGCAAGCGATTGCCCGGCAAGCCCACCCACGACGAAAATCATCGCCATTTGCGAGCCGAGAAAGGCCTGTGCCAACACAAGCACCCAGACATTTCTGCGGGCGCGTGAGTCGGATTGGGGGAGGGCGGCGTCGGTCATGCCGAAGTGCTAGACTGCATTCGCAGGCGCTGCAACAGCGTGTGATGACCTGGTGTGCCAGGGCCTATGACGCCATATCGATCACGTGCGCGAAACTGCCGGACACGCGGCCAAGGCGCAGCCCCATCGGGGGCAATTCGGTGCCTTCCGCATCGCAGGCTGTAAAAAGCGCGTCACCGTCTGATGTCAGCGTGCTGGCATAGTGAAACTCATGGGCTTTAAGCGGCGTCGCAAAGACACCTCCCAAAGGCGTCACATCGCGATACCCCAGGTGTAGTTTTCGCTGCTCAAAAGATGTCTCTAGGCGCAAGAGGCCCGCCATGGCATGGCGTGTGCCCTCTGCATCTATTAGGCCGTCACCGAGCACCATGTAGCCGCCACATTCTCCATATATATCAGTGTTTAAAGCGGCTTTCCTCAAGCTCGACAGGAATGTATCGGCCGCAGCCAAACGTCCCCCGTGCAGTTCCGGATAACCGCCGGGCAGAAAGATGAGATCTGCCTTTGGGACGGCGTCATCTGCAAGGGGCGAAAACACGTGGATTTCTGCACCGGCGGCGCGCCAATCCCGCAAAAGATGGGGATATGAAAATGCAAACGCGGTGTCTTGTGCCATCGCAATGACCTGCGCCGGGGGCGGCATGTTTGCCTCATGAGCCGGCGCTGGCAGCGAAGCAAAGAGATCCATCAAAGCTGTCTGGTCCAGGGTTTGTGCTAACGCATCAGCGGCTTTGTTGAGGAAAGCGTCCAAGTCCGTCCGTTCAAAGGCTTGCTTGAGGCCAAGATGCCGTGAGGGGTGCACCAGCGATGGATCCCGCAGCAGATATGCCAGCACGGGAATCGCGCTTTCAGCCATCACGCGTTTCAGGATATGCGCATGGCGGTCGCTGCCGACATTGTTGAAGATAACGCCCGCGACCCGCACCGCCGGGTCATGGTTTGCAAACCCTTCCACCAGAGCCGCGACCGATCCGGCCATGCGACCGGCATCGACGACGAGCACTACGGGCAGGTTCAACACTTTCGCCAGATCTGCGGCGGAGCCTTTGCCATCCGGCGGGGCCCCGTCAAAAAGCCCCATGGCGCCTTCGACGATGAGGGTGCCATCTCCAGCCGCGAGATCCCGCAGCCGGTCAGGCCCCATGGCCCAAGCATCGAGATTAAAGCAGGGCCGCCCACAGGCCGCTTCGTGAAATCGAGGGTCGATGTAGTCCGGCCCTGATTTGGCCCCGCGCACGGCGATGCCTTGTCGCGACAGCAGCCGCAGCAGGGCCAGGGTGACGGTCGTCTTGCCCGCGCCGGAGGATGGTGCTGCGATGATCAGGCCCTGGCCCACTGCGCTTTGTCCCTCATGTTCTGCAATCAATGTGATGGGGTGTCAGAGCACGGCACACCCTGACGCGGTCACGATGCTTCCGCCGGACGCCCACGCCCCAATGGATCCGTGTTGCGGGGTGCCTCACCGGCCATCATGGCCTGCCAGTCCAGAACCTGTCGCATCAAAACGGATCGACCAATGCAGAGAATGGAAGGGGGCTCCATCCCGTGCGCGTCGATGTCCGCCTCCATGCGAGAGAGCGTTGTTTCCAAGATCCGTTGATCATCCGTAGTCGCAGACGAGACAACGGCACAGGGCTCGTGTGGATCACGGCCCGCTTCGATCAGCTTAGCGCTGATCTGACCGGCATGTTTCATGCCCATGTAGATCACCAACACTTGGCTGCCTTGCGCAATTGCCGGCCAGTTGAGCGATGACGGTGTCGCGCCGGATTGATCATGGCCGGTGACAAAAGTGACGGATTGGTTCACATCGCGATGCGTCACCGGAATACCTGCATAGGCCAAGCCCCCGATGCCAGCGCTGATGCCCGGGATGATGCGGATCGGCACGCCGTGTTGAACCAGTGTCTGGGCTTCCTCGCCGCCGCGGCCAAACACGAACGGGTCACCTCCCTTGAGGCGCAGCACGCGTTTGCCCTCGCGCGCCAGATCCACAAGACGCAGAGAGATATCGCGTTGCTTGGCCGACGGCCTGCCGCCGCGCTTGCCCGCATAGATAAGCTCTGCCTGGGGGGCCCAGTCCAAGATGCTGTCTTGGACGAGCGCATCATAGATCACCACATCCGCCTGGCGCAGCGCATTGAGCGCATGCAAGGTCAACAGCCCAGGGTCACCAGGGCCTGCGCCACACAGCCAGACCCATCCCGGCTCGATCACGGGCCAGTCGCCTTTGGGAAATGAAATAGCATCACTCATCCGTTCACTTATGCCGTGAAGATGCGGGCAACGAAAGACCCAGTGCGACCATAACCGGGTCTGCACGCGACAGAAAACGCCAATAGATCGCAATGCCATCGCGATGAAACTGGCCGGTGTGTTTTGGCGATTGGCCGCACCTCGTCGCGGGCCTATAACGGCACAGATGGCTCGTAAACCTGATCACACTTTTCGCCGGGGCTGGACCACGGGCGCCTGCGCCACTGCCGCAACCCGCGCCGCGTTGATGGGTCTGTGGGGCGAGGGGCGTCCGGACCGGGTGCGGATCACCCTGCCAGGTGGCGAACGTCCGGTTTTTGAGGTCACCCATTGGCAGGACGGCCCGGGCTGGGCCGAAGCGGGGGTGATCAAAGACGCAGGGGACGACCCCGATGTGACCCATGGTGCGCTCATTGTCTCTCGTGTGGCGGCGTCGTCCGGCGGGGTGAGCTTTGCCGCCGGGGACGGTGTCGGGCATGTGACGCGCCCCGGCCTGCCCATCGCACCGGGGGAGCCCGCGATCAACCCGGTACCCCGCGAAATGATGACGCAAACCGTAGAAGAGATGGCGCAGAGACTGTTTCAAACGCCGGATGTGGCCATCGAGATTTCAGTACCTGGCGGGCGTGCTATTGCCGAGAAAACCTGGAACCCCAGGCTCGGGATCAAGGGCGGTCTTTCGATCCTGGGCACAACGGGCATCGTGCGGCCGTTTTCCTGTGCTGCTTGGATTGCCTCAATCCATCGGGGGATTGATGTGGCGCGTGCCGAAGGATTGCACCATGTGGCCGGGTGTACGGGCGCGACGAGTGAAAAGACCGTGCAGGCGCTCTACGGTCTGCCGGACCACGCCATGCTGGATATGGGGGATTTTGTGGGCGGAATGCTCAAGTATCTGGTCCGTCATCCTGTTCCGCGCGTCACTGTGGGGGGCGGCATTGGCAAGCTCACCAAGCTGGCACAAGGGGCGCGTGATCTGCATTCCGGGCGCAGCCAAGTGGATTTTGCGGGCTTGGCGGAAGCGTTGGATGCCCCTGAGATTGAAACTATGAATACAGCGTTAGAAGTCTTTGAAAATTTTGGCGAAAAACACGCCGAATGGGTGGCAGATAACGCTCTGAAAAACGTGCGGCTCATGGTGCCGGAGATCGACGTGGATGTGATCGTTATGGACCGCAAGGGCACAATAATTGCGCGGGCGGCGTCGTGACGCTTTTGTTGCTTGCAGGGACGCGGGAGGCGCAAGAGCTCGCGCAGGTCTTGGCTCAAGAGGGGCGCGATGTGCTGGCCTCCCTTGCTGGGGTGACGCGCGCGCCGGTCAATCTGGGGGTGGACACGCGGCGCGGTGGGTTTGGAGGCGAGGACGGGTTTCGCCAAGAGCTTGATCAACGCCGCATCACGGCGGTTCTGGATGCCACACACCCCTTTGCCCATAGGATTTCCGAACGGACGGCGCGCGTGTGCCAAGAGGTTGGGGTGCCGTATTGCCAGCTTTTGCGCCCCGCTTGGCAAGCGGAAGCGGGCGATAAGTGGACGCACGTTGCCCGTGAAGAGGACGTGGCCGCACTGGTCTCGCCCGGACAGTTGGTTTTCCTGGCAACCGGGCGGCAGACGTTGGACCGTTTTTCCAACCTGTCCCATGCGCGCATCATCTGCCGACAGATCGATCCGCCAGAGGGGCCGTTTCCCTTTCCCAATGGAGAGTTTCTTGTGGGCCGACCGCCCTTTCCGGTGGCGGCGGAGGTGGACCTCTTTCAGTCTTTGCAGATCAATTGGCTCGTTGTGAAGAATGCAGGCGGTCATGCATCCAAGACCAAACTGACAGCGGCGCGGCAGCTTGGCATACGCGTGGCCATGATTGCGCGTCCGCCGCAGCCTGAGGGGTTGAAGGCCACCACGGTGGAAGCTGCATTGGCCTGGGTGGCGGCGCTGTGACGGGGCGTATCATCGAAACCAATGCTGATGTGGAAGAAGGGGCGGACTACCTTGCGGGGATCTGCCCGCGTATGGCGCATGCTCGGGAATTGA
>CAKZYL010000056.1 GCA_937884705.1 uncultured Roseovarius sp.
GTGACCGCGCGGCTCATTTCAACCTATCTAGAGATCAAAGCGCGGGAGATGATCTGATGGAGAGCGCAGATCTGATCCGGTCCGCCCGCTTCCGCGAGGAGCGCGAGGCAGATTGGCGTCGGCTCGAAGCGCTGGTGCAGGAGGCCGAGGCGCGCGGTGTCACAGGGCTCAGCTTCATGCAGGCGCGGGATTTGTCATCGCTCTATCGCCAGGCCACGACGTCGCTTGCAATCGCGCGCGAGATCTCTCTCGATAAAGCGCTGCTGGCCTATCTCGAGGCGCTGACGGCGCGGGCCTATCTGAGCGTCTACGCCCCGCAAGAGCGGCTGGGTGGGGTGTTTGCCAAGTTTCTGACCAAAGGCGCGCCGCAGGCGATGCGACGGTCTTGGGCGTTCATATTGCTTGGGTTCTTGTGCCTGTGCCTCGGCGCGTTCTCTGGATATCTGCTCTACTTTGATGATCCTGATTGGTACCACGTTTTCCTGCCTGACAGTCTTTCTGCGGGCAGGGGGCCTGGCAGCACCACAGAGTACCTGCGCAGCGTGATTTACGACGATGATCCCTCTGCCCAGGGCCTCGGCGCCTTTGCCACGTTTCTCTTTTCTCACAACACGCGCATCGCAATCTTTGTCTTTGGTCTGGGTGTGTTTCTGTGCGTGCCCGCCATCGCCTTGATCTTCTACAACGGCTTGATGTTCGGCGCCTTTGTCGCGCTGCATGTGGATCGCGGTCTTGGCTGGGACATTGCCGGTTGGCTCTCGATCCACGGGGTGACAGAGCTTTCGGCCATATGCATCGCCTGCGGTGCGGGGCTGCAACTGGGGTTTGCTGTGCTCTTTCCGGGGCAACGCACCCGCGCCCAATCGCTGCGCGTGGCGGGGCGAGATGCCACCAAGCTTGCCCTCGTGGCCGCGTTGATGCTTGTGGCGGCCGCTTTGCTGGAAGGGTTCGGGCGTCAATTGGTGCAGGATCTGAACACGCGGCTCTGGATCGGCTGGGGCGTGGGCGCGCTCTGGCTGGTATGGTTTTGCCTTGCGGGGCGCGGGCGCAGATGAGGTGGCCTCGTCGAAAACCAAAAGCTGAGGCGCCGCCGGCAGATCAGCTTTTGCCGCCCGAAGGCGTGCCGATCTATCTCAGGATCGCAGGGGTTGGTGTCCGTTTGGCCGCGCAGATCACGGATATCCTCATCACGGTCATCGCGTCCATTGCATTTCTGATCGTGCTGGGCGCGCTTGACCTGACCAGTCCGGAAACCTGGGGCGCGATTGCCTACATGCTCTTTTTCATCATTCGTGTGCCATATTACGTGCTGAGCGAGATCGCGTGGAATGGGCAGACCCTCGGCAAGCGGCTGATGAAGATAAAGGTCGTGTCCTACGATGGCCGGTCTCTCAAGGTGCATGCGCTCGTGGTGCGCAACCTTATGAAAGAGGCGGAGATCTTTCTGCCCGCGACGCTGGTTCTCGTGCTTGATGCCTCCGAGCCTGCATTTACACTTCCTGCATTGATCTGGATTATTGGCACCTGCCTTGTGCCACTTTTCAACAAAAGACGGCGCAGGTTGGGCGATTTGATCGCGGGAACCTATGTGATCCATCTTCCACAGCCGGTTCTGTTGCCAGACGTGTCAAAACTGTCTCTGCGACGCCCCAAGACAAAGCAAGAATTCTCCTTTCTGTCGCACCAGCTTGATCACTATGGCGCGTTTGAATTGCAGACATTGGAAGAACTGCTGCGCGCGCAGACGTCTCGCATGCCCTATCAAACCGGCAAGACCTACGCCGATACGCTTGCTCAGATCGTTGAAAACATCCGCCGCAAAATCGACTATCCCGATAAGATCACCGAAGACCAGCGACTGCAGTTTCTGCAAGCGTTCTACAACGCGCAACGCGCCCATCTTGAACAGCGCCAATTGTTCGGAGAACGGCGCTCGGACAAGTTTTTTGACGAAGATGACAGCAAAGAGACGTCTTGATCTTGTTGACAAACCCAGAAATTCACAGCGCAATGGGCGCAGCGGTGAAATAGCAAATCACATCATCCAAAAGGCCGCTGCAGTATAGATACAGGACAGTTCATGACAGACACATCCGCCAAACCATCCGCCCAATCCCTGGGCGTCGGATCCATTATCGCAGAGAGCTTTTCCATTCTCTTCGGCAATCTGGTGACAGTGATCATTTTGGGCTTCGTACCGATGTTTTTCAGCACGTTGATCAGCGGCTTTTTATTGGGGTGGGGTGCGGTTTTGGGCACCGATCCAGACGTATTCCCCTCGACCTTTTCGGTTGTCCTCTTCGTGGTCGATATGATCATTCAGATGAGCATCTACGGCCTGATGGTCGCGCTGCTCGTGCAAATGGCCTATGACGTCAAGTTGGGGCGCAGCCCCAGTATTGGTCGCTATATCGGCCCGGCCCTCAAGACGCTCGCGCCGGTTCTGATCGTGTCGCTCATTGTGTTCGTTCTGGTGGGCATCGGCTTTGTGGCGCTGATCGTCCCCGGTCTTTGGATTTACGCCGTCTTCTGCGTCATTGTTCCGGCCATTGTCATCGAACGCGCAGGCTTTGGCGCGATGCGCCGGTCGGCGGCGCTGACCAAAGACTTCAGATGGGCGATCGTTGGTCTTTTGATCGTGGTTTGGATCTGCGCGCTTTTATTGGCCATGGTCTTTGGCATCATCGTCACCTTGGCCTTGTCGGTCACCGGCGGCGGTTTCTTGTCCGGCCTATTGGCCGTGATCCTTCTTTCGGGGATCAATGGATTTACCTATTCGCTTTCTGCGATCTCGGTGTCGCTCATCTACGCGCGCTTGCGGGAGATCAAGGAGGGCGTCGGTGTGGATCAATTGGCCTCGGTCTTTGAGTAACCAGATCCAGTTTTGCAAGGCCGTTAGAGCCGCTCATCCGATAGGGCGATAAGCATCGACAAACAGGTGTGCTCGGCATCGTCGCGGTTGAGCGTTTTGCCTGCGTTCCAGGCAATGGACAGAGCGCATTTCGCAGCAGCCCACGCCAATTGCCGCTGTGGGTCTATGTGAAGGCGGGAGGCGATGATCTGAGCCATGTGCCTGGCGCGATCTGGATTGCGCACAGTATCATCAGAGCCGTGGGGATTGCGAAAGCTATTGGCCATTTCAAACCCTGGGTCGCCAACCAAACCTTTGGCATCGATGAATTTGACACCGTCTTTGGTCAGGATGGCATTGTCATGATGGACATCGCCGTGCAGGGGACGGGTTTGCTTAGGATCTGCGAGGAGATCTTTGGCAAGCTCGGTCGCGCGGGCCATGTCTTGTCTGAGAGGACTTGGACAGTTCGGCCCGAAGTCCAGTGCGAAAAGATCCCGGAACTGTCGATTGAGCGTGACCATCCCACCAAGGTCTTGTGGCAGAGCATCATGAAGCTGTGCGATCCCTTCAATCAGCAAAAGGTTGGCTTTGGCGTCCTCCCCGGCGCGACTGATATCTCCCAAGCTTGGGCCCTCCAGATACCGCATTAGAATCGCGTCTTTTTGCTTTGCTACAATGTCGACGGCAGCCACACCCTTTGCCGCTTGCAAAAGATCAATGCCAGGTTCTTCGTTCGCCATGTCTGAACCGTGGTAGACTTTCAATACACCCGGAGTTCCATCCGGTAGCGTGACCTGGAAAATCTGCGCCAAGTCCGTTTTGCACAGCGGAACCGGATCTTGCGCACTGAGTGCGGCAAGTCGGTCTTGCAATCTATCCTCATCATGCGTGTGATTACTGTGTCCCATCTGTTCACAAATCTTGTTCAACCCAATCCCGCTTGTTATCACCTCGACCTGAGCAGAGAAAGGATCGCCGGAATGCGCGCCGAAATTGAACAAACCGTAGCAGAGATTGAAAACTCCCTAGAGCTGTTGCGCCAGCGCATGGGGTGGGAGACGGCCAAACACCGGTTGGAGGAATTCAATGCGCGTGTCGAAGATCCTAATCTCTGGGATGACCCCGCAAAGGCCCAAAAGCTGATGCGAGAGCGGCAAGCCCTCGTCGATGCGATTGCGACCCATGACGGGATCAAGCAAGACATGTCCGACAATGTCGAACTGATCGAGCTGGGGGAGATGGAAGACGACGCCGATGTCGTGGCGGAGGCTGAACTGTCCATCAAGTCTCTGGCGCAAAAGGCGGCCGCCAAGGAACTCGAAGCGCTTCTGAACGGCGAGGCGGACGCCAATGACACGTTTTTGGAAATCAACGCGGGCGCGGGCGGCACGGAAAGCTGCGATTGGGCCTCAATGCTGGCGCGGATGTATGTGCGATGGGCTGAGGCCCATGGCTACACGGTTGAGTTGCAATCAGAAAGCGCGGGCGATGAGGCCGGGATCAAGTCAGCGGCTTACAAGATCTCTGGGCACAACGCCTATGGCTGGTTGAAATCAGAATCTGGCGTGCACCGGCTTGTACGGATCTCTCCGTTCGATTCCGCGGCCAAGCGGCATACGTCGTTTTCGTCGGTCTGGGTCTATCCGGTTGTGGATGACAATATCGAAATTGAGGTGAACCCGTCTGATATCAGGGTCGATACATACCGGTCGTCCGGTGCGGGCGGGCAGCACGTGAACAAAACGGACTCAGCGGTTCGGATCACCCACCATCCCACCGGGATTGTCGTCACAAGCTCGGAAAAATCACAGCACCAGAACCGCGACATTGCGATGAAAGCCTTGAAATCAAGGCTTTATCAGCTGGAGCTTGATAAGCGTAATGAGGCAATCGCAGAGGCCCATGCGGGCAAAGGCGATGCGGGCTGGGGCAACCAAATCCGGTCCTACGTGCTGCAGCCCTATCAAATGGTCAAAGACCTGCGCACCAACGTGGAGACATCGGATACCAAGGGCGTGTTGGATGGAGATCTCGATCAGTTCATGGCGGCAACACTTGCCATGGATGTAAGCGGCAAAAGCCGGGCCGAGGCGCAGGGGGATGATCTTTAGCGTTTCTCCGGTACCCAAACGCGTCATACTTGGGGGCCAGCCCCCAAACACGTTTATCTTTGGGGGCCAGCCCCCAAACCCCCGGGGCTAATTGTGAAAAGAAAGAAGCGGGGACAGGGTTTTGATAGATCCGTTGAACATGGCGGCGCGAGACCAAGTGGCGGCGATACTCTCTGGCAAGCTGAGCGTCGAACGCGTGATGGAAGCCTCTCTGGAGCGTATTACGGCCGTGAATGGCCGGATCAATGCCATCGTGTCTCAGCGTGATGCAGACGACCTTTTAGCAGAGGCGCGCGGCGTCGATCAGGCAGGCCCAAGCGGTGCTCTTGCCGGATTGCCGACAGCGATCAAAGATCTCGCAGATGCCAAGGGGCTGCCGAATTCCCAAGGCTCACCGATTTTCGCAGGTCAGATATCGCAGTTTGATGATCCCCATGTGGGGCGCATGCGGGCGGCCGGAGCGATTTTCATTGGCAAGACCAATGTGCCCGAATTTGGCCTGGGCTCGCACAGCTACAACCCTCTCTTCGGTGTGACTGGCACGCCTTATGCGCCGCATCTGAGCGCGGGGGGATCGTCTGGCGGCGCCGCCGCGGCTTTGGCGAGCGGCATGATGGCGATCGCGGACGGATCCGACATGATGGGGTCCCTGCGCAACCCGGCGGGATGGTGCAACGTTTACGGCCTGCGTCCCACCCACGGCGTGGTTCCAGGGGCGGAAGGAGGAGATCTCTATCTGCACAAACTCTCAACGCGCGGGCCGATGGCAAGGGATCCGGGCGATCTTGCCTTGCTTCTGGGCGTCATGGCCGCGACAGATGGGTTTGAGGATCTGGGCGCCCATGCAGACGGGCTAAGAATTGGCTGGCTTGGTGATTGGGGCGGCGCGTTGGCGATGGAGCCGGGGAGCCTGACGCTTTGTGAGGTGGCTTTGGGCGAAGTAGAGAGGGTTGGCGCGGCGGTTTCTCCGAGCGAACCGCCCCTATCGCGAGATGTGCTTTGGCAGGCATGGACCGATTTGCGATCCTTCAAGATCGATGCGGAATCCCGCGACCTTCACAGAGATCCGGTCACGCGGGCACAGCTTAAACCAGAGGCAGTGTGGGAGATTGAGCGCGGTCTGGCTATGACGGCGATGGACGTGCATGAGGCCAGCCTGAAACGGTCTGATTGGTCGCGCGCCGCCTCGACCTTGTTTGAAACCTACGACGTCGTTGCCCTGCCAAGCGCACAGGTCTGGCCATTCCCGGTTGAGATGCATTGGCCCGGCGAGATCGCGGGCCAAGAGATGGACACTTATCATCGCTGGATGGAAGTGGTGATCCCGGCAAGCCTGCTTGGTTTGCCTGCCATCTGTGTGCCCGCTGGGTTTGGAGAAAACGATTTGCCGATGGGGCTGCAACTGATCGGGCGCCCGGGCGCGGACCTTATGTTGCTCGAACTGGCAGAGGCCTATCATCAGGCAACCGAATGGCCCCGTGCGCGCCCAGTATTAGGTGGCTGAAAAATTAGGGAAATTTTGTCGCATAATGCACTTTTTAATTGAGTGTTCCGATTTTTTCGCGTTTTATTAGGGCCGGTGGGTAAGAGGTATCAAGATGTTTAAAACGATCATCACCGCAAGTATCATCGCCGCTTCTGCGGCAATCGCGCTGTCCACACCCGCGACAGCACAGTCCAAGCGTTACACCACACCCATGCTCAACAGTGGGGAAGTCATCAGCTACGGGTTTCGTCCCTACGGCTCCATCGTGATCGCCTCCATGGTCAAAGACATCGGCGGCAAAACCGCCGTTTGTGGCTTTTGGGCGGTGCAGGAGCGTTTGCAAGCCTACGTGATCTCCACGAAGCTTGATCTCAAGGCACGACAGAAAGTCACGATCAAACTGGGCAACCGGCGGCTTTTGACGGGCGTTGGTTTCATGAACAAAGTGGATCTGGATGATTTCGAGGCCGGCACCAAAGCCAATTGCCAAGTGACAGCCGTGCCGTGGCAAGCGGGCTTTGCAACTCAAGAGATAGAGTATAATTCGCCGCGTTTGAGAGTGTTTGAGTAAGCGAGCGCGACCGGAACGAAGACCGTCACTGCTGACGTTTTTCCTCTGCCTTTGCGGCGTCCCAGAGATGGTCCATTTCTTCAAGATTTGACTGTTCGGGGCGGCGCCCTTTGGCTGCGAGTGCCGCCTCAATTGACGTGAAGCGGCGTGTGAACTTTGCGTTGGCCCGACGCAGGGCAACTTCCGGGTCAACTTTCATGTGGCGCGCCAGATTGGCCACAACAAAAAGAAGATCGCCCATCTCCTCTTCAATCTTGTCCTGGGGCAGGGTGTTTGCCGCCTCGGTCAATTCGGCCGCTTCTTCCTGAATTTTATCCAGGACGTGAGAGGCATCCGGCCAGTCAAAGCCCACGCGCGCCGCCCGCTTTTGCAACTTGACCGCGCGCATCAGGGCAGGCAGGCCGAGCGCCACGCCATCAAGCACCCCCATTTGAGCTTTGGCCGCACGTTCGGCAGCTTTGACGGTCTCCCAATCAAGGGTTTGTTGCTCCGCGCTCTTGTCGCGGCTCTCGCTGCCAAAGACATGGGGGTGGCGCGCGACCATCTTGTCTGAGATCTTGTCGGCAATGGCGTGAAACTCGAAAAACCCGCGATCCTGGGCGATCTGGGCGTGGAATACCACCTGAAGCAGAAGATCGCCAAGTTCGTCTTTCAGTTCGTCCCAGGCTTCGCGTTCAATGGCGTCGGCGACCTCATAAGCTTCCTCAATCGTGTAGGGCGCGATGCTGGCGAAATCCTGTTCGATGTCCCATGGGCAGCCACTCTCGGGGTCGCGCAAGCGGCGCATGATTTCAAGAAGGCGGGGCAGGCCACCATGAGGGTTGTGAATGAGCGCGTCGTCAGGCATGCAGGCACCGTGACCTGTGCTTGCCGAGGAGTCCATAGATGGCGGTGATAAACCGGATCGCGGGGTTTGCCGACGAGATGGCGGCGTGGCGTCAGCATCTCCATGCGTATCCCGAACTGGGGTTGGACTGCCACAAAACTGCGGCCTTTGTGGTCGATCGGTTGCGCGAATTTGGGATCACTGAGATCGAAACTGGTATCGCTGAAAGTGGGGTCGTGGCCGTGATAGACGGACGCGCGCCGCAGGGTGGACCGGTGATCGGGCTGCGGGCTGACATGGATGCCTTGCCGATTGCGGAAGCCACCGGTCTTGATTACGCCTCACGGGTCCCTGGTGCGATGCATGCTTGCGGTCATGACGGGCACACGGCGATGCTGTTGGGGGCGGCGAAGTACCTGGCTGAGACGCGCAATTTCGCAGGCCGTGTTGTGGTGATTTTTCAGCCAGCGGAGGAGGGCCCGGGCGGTGGGCATCTGATGGTCGAGGATGGCATTTTGGATCGCTACGACGTTGGACATGTCTATGCGTTGCACACTTTACCTGGCAAAGTCTCGGGCACGTTTCACACCTGTCCTGGCCCGATCATGGCGGCCGTTGACAGCTTTCACATCGATATCACGGGGCAGGGCGGGCACGGCGCCTATCCTCATCAAACCCGCGATCCGGTGTTGGCGGCAGCGGGTATCACACAAGCGCTGCAATCCATTGTCAGTCGCAATCACTTTGCCCTTGAGGAGCTGGTGGTGTCTGTCACTCAGATCCACACGGGCAGTGCTGAAAACATCGTGCCCGAGGAGGCCTATGTTGGCGGGACGATCCGGAGCTTTGAACGCCATGTGCAAGAGATGGTGTGGCAGCGCATGAAGGACATCGTTGCAGGGCAGGCGACCGCCTATGGGGTGGCCGCGGAGTTGCGGGTAGATGTGGGGTATCCGGCCACGGTGAATGACGCGGACGAAGTCGCCTTTGCGGCCGAGGTTGCCCGGGATCTTGCGGGTGAGGATCAAGTGTCGACGGATCACCAAAAGGAAATGGGGGCAGAGGATTTTTCCTACATGCTCAATGAGCGACCTGGGGCATATCTTTTCCTGGGGCAGGGGGAGGGGCCGGTGCTGCATCATCCGGGCTTCAATTTTAATGATGAGGTCGCACCGATTGGGGCGTCTTTCTTTGCCAGATTGGTGGAGCGGGCGCAGCCGAGCTGAGAACGGTGCTGGCGCGGCTCGTCGCTCCCTTGCGGTCGAGCCTCGCAGTGGGTGCGCTACATGTGAAAAGACTGGGAGGGTGACATGGGTTTGGAAGACGCACAAGAAGAGGTCGATCTGGCGTTCAATCGCAAGGCGCCGAATGGCCTTGGTTATGAAAATGCCTTTGGCGGGGCCACATCGTTTTTGCGCAGGCGCTACACCAAGGAGCTGAGCGGCGTGGACATCGCGATTACGGGCGTTCCGTTTGATCAGGCTGTCACCAACCGTACGGGCACCCGCATGGGCCCCCGCGCGATCCGGGAAGCCAGCACGTTGCAGCCTTTTGATTTGCCCTATGGCTGGGATGACATGAGCCCGCTTGATGAGTTCGATATCATTGATTACGGCGATTTGGCCTTTGACTATGCCAAGGTCGCTGCGTTTCCTGATCGCCTGACAGATCACATTCGGACCATTCTGGCGGGTGGGGCCGCGAGCATCGCCTTGGGTGGCGACCATTTTATCAGTTTCCCAATCCTGAAAGCCTATGCCGAAAAGTACGGCCCGATGTCTTTGGTGCAGGTCGACGCCCATACCGATACTTGGCCGGATGACGATATGGACCGCATTGATCACGGCACCATGTTTTACAAAGCCGTGAAGATGGGCCTGATTGACGTCACCAGATCCGCGCAGGTTGGGATCCGCACGCATAACCCTGATACGCTCGGGATCTCCATCATTGATGCGCGTGAGGTGCATGAAACCGGGCCGTCTGCCGTGGCCACCAAGGTGCGCGCGATTGTGGGCGATAGCCCGGTCTACCTCAGCTTTGACATTGACGGGCTTGACCCCGGCTTTGCCCCGGGCACTGGCACGCCTGTATGGGGCGGCTTAAGTTCCGGGCAGGCCGCGATTTTTCTACGAGATTTGGCCGGGATCAACCTGGTTGGCGGCGACATCGTGGAAGTGAGCCCGCCTTATGATCCCACAGGCGCCACAGCGGTGGCCGCGGCGCATGTCGCGATGGAGCTTATCTGTCTGTGGAGTTGGACACGTCGAAAAGGCTGAGCTTGAAGATGTGACCAGATAAAGAGGCGAGTATGCGCATCATCCTAATTGTTCTTCTTACGGGTTTCATAGGGCTTGGGCTTTATGTGCGCTTTGCGCCCAGTGACCCGGCACGTTGGCACGCGATGCCCAGAGAGATGGAAGATCGCGACTTAGAGGGTGGCGCCAAGCGCGTGATTGAGGCGGCTGAGGGCGACTTGGCGCGGCTGCATAGCATCGCCCTGGCAACGCCGCGCACGCGGGTTTTGGCCGGATCTGTCGAGGAGGGCATGATCACCTATGTCACGCGCAGCCGCGTCTTTGGCTTTCCGGATTACACAACTGTTCAGCAGGAAGCCGTTCTGATTAAAATCCACGCGCGGCTGAGATTTGGCAAATTGGATATGGGCGTGAATGCGGCCCGCGTGGATGCCTGGTTGGCCGCGCTCAAGTCGTCTTCAGGAGGATAGGCACCCTTCGCTCACTTCCCGCCACATGGGGTTGTTCAGGGACATCTGGCATTGCGCGGTGAAAGATCTGCCATTCACAAAGAGGCAGACCATTTCGCCGAGCTCAACCCGATCACCGGTTGAGTTGGTGCAATAGCAATCCACCGTTTTGGCCTGGCTCAAAGCAGGCGTCATCACCATCAGAAGGGAAAATAGGCAAGCTCTCAACATACTAAAAGCGTAGCAGAAGTGTGCCTCTTGACCAAGACCTTTGAAATTGGGACACCCGCGACATGGTGCCGTTAGACAAACTAAACGAGATTACGCGCAGGTTCGAATTCATCGAAGCGCAGATGGCTGAGGGCGGTGGCGATATAGCCCAGCTTGGTCGTGAGTATGCAGAGCTCAGGCCAGTGGTTGAAGAAATTCGCGCCTACACGCAGTCTTTGGACAATCTTGAAGCGGCCGAAGCGATGCTGAATGACCCTGAAATGCGTGAACTGGCAGAGGACGAAACAGCCGAGATCAAGGCGCGTCTGCCGCAGATGGAAGCGTCGCTTCAACTCGCCCTTCTGCCCAAGGATGAAGCTGATGGGCGCCCAGCTATCCTTGAGATCCGGCCGGGAACCGGTGGCGATGAGGCCGCGCTTTTTGCCGGCGATCTTCTGCGCATGTATCAGCGTTACGCCGAGACGCACGGCTGGCGGTTTGAGATCATCGAAGAAAACGCAACCGAGCTTGGCGGTATCAAGGAAGTGGTGGCCGCTATCAAGGGCGAGGGCGTCTTTGCGCGGATGAAATTTGAAAGCGGTGTGCACCGCGTGCAGCGGGTTCCAGAGACCGAAAGCGGCGGGCGCATTCATACCTCTGCCGCGACCGTGGCGGTTCTGCCCGAGGCCGAGGATGTGGACATTCAAATTGACGCAAGCGACCTGCGGATCGACACGATGCGCGCGTCTGGGGCGGGCGGGCAGCACGTAAACACCACCGATTCCGCTGTCAGGATTACCCATATTCCGACCGGGTTGGTGGTCACCTCTTCGGAGAAATCCCAGCATCGCAACCGAGAGATCGCGATGCAGGTCTTGAAGTCCCGGCTCTACGATCTGGAACGCCAGCGCGCCCATGATGAACGATCTGAAACCCGTGCCGCGCAAGTCGGGTCCGGTGACCGGTCAGAGCGCATTCGCACCTATAACTTTCCGCAAGGCCGGATGACGGATCATCGCATTGGCCTGACCCTTTACAAATTGGATGCGATTGTGGGCGGGGATTTGGATGAGGTCATTGAGGCATTGATCGCGGACGCACAGGCCACGCTTTTGGCGGAGATGAACGGGTGAGCCGCAGCGTCGGCGAAGCCTTGACAGATCTGCGCGGGCGGCTGACCGCGGCGGGGATCGAAAACCCGGCCCGAGAGGCTCGGTTGATCGTGGCGGCCGCGCTTGGGATTGGGCATGACCGCGTCGGCGTGATGCAGCCTGATCCATTGCCGGAGCCCGCCGAAGATCATCTGAGCGCCATGGCCGCGCGGCGCTGTGGCAGAGAGCCGCTCTCTCACATCCTCGGGCTGCGGGCCTTTTATGAGCATGAGTTTCGCGTGACCAGCGACGTCCTCGATCCGCGTCCCGAAACGGAGGTTCTGGTGCGCGCAGCCCTCGCAGTGCCGTTTGAGCGTGTCATGGATCTGGGCACCGGGTCGGGGTGCATTTTGCTCTCTATGCTCGCCGAGCGACCCAATGCACTTGGCGTCGGGACGGATGTATCTGAGGCCGCCTTGACCGTCGCTGCCGAAAATGCAGAACGCCTCGGATTGGCGCACCGGGTGACGATGAAGGTGTCAGATTGGTTTGAGCAGGTGGAAGGCTGTTTTGACCTCATTGTGTCGAACCCACCCTACATCGCTGCGGCAGATATGGCGGCGCTTGATCCTGAACTGACCTATGAGCCGCGTGTGGCGCTGACGGATGAGGCAGATGGGTTGACGGCCTATAGGGCCATCGTTGCGGCGGCTCCGACGTTTCTGAACGCCAAAGGCTGGCTCATGGTCGAAACCGGATGGACTCAAGGGCCGCAGGTGGCGGTCCTGTTTCAAGAGGCGGGTTTCGAGTCGGTGAAGATTCTGCCGGATCTTGATGGTCGGGACAGGGTCGTTCAGGGCTGCATGCGACACGAGGCAAAGTGACTTTCAGGCCCTTGAACCGTTATTTTGGGTAGATAATCACTAAAAATACCTGTGCCCTCTTGTCACAGACCCCCTCCCGTGGTTACACAGGGGTAACAAGACGGTGGATGGCAAACTCAGCTGTCCCGCTTGTTACCAAGCCGCAAAATGGTTGATCCAGCACAGAAGAAGCGCATGGGGCGCGACGACACGATCAAGCGGCATCAGAGCATAGGGCTTACATCTAAATATGAGATCTTCAAAGTCACGTTCGCGGAACAAGTCTAACCGCAATCGGTCAGTGGGTAACGTCGTCAATCGTGTGTTCGACAGCTCTGGTCCGGAAGGTAAAGTGCGCGGCACCCCGCAGCAGATTATTGACAAGTACAATCAATTGGCCCGTGACGCGCAGCTGTCCGGGGATCGCGTGGCCGCAGAGAACTTTCAACAGCACGCAGAGCATTACTTGCGTTTGCTCAGCGTTGCACAGAAAGAGCAAGACGCCCGCCGCGAAGAGCAGGAGCGTCAGAACCGTGAACGCCAGGCTGAGCGGGATCGTGAGCGCGCCAAACGGCAAGAGCGCGAAGCAAATGGCGGGGACCTTGTTGTTGAAGAGACGCCCGCGCCAGATGAGACTGTGATGGAGACGTCCGGTGAAGGCGACAGTGGCTTGGTCGAGACGCCTGAGTCCGCGCCGGAAAAGCCAAAACGACAGCGCAAGCCGCGCAGCCCGAAACAAGAGACCGCGACGGAGGGCAGCGCTGATAGCGACACCGATGCCGGGTCACAGGAAGCCGCAGAGTAGCGCTTCGCTTTTTGCTACAGTCTAAAAACCCTAGACTGCGTTTTTGACCACGCGTGCCAAGGCGCAGAATGCCTCCAATGGCACAACTTCTGCCCGGTCGGTCGGGGCGATGCCGGCCTCCCTCAGGCACCCCTCCAGATCCTGCACTATGCCTTTGAGCGCGGCGCGCAGCATTTTGCGGCGCTGGTTGAACGCTTGGGCGACAACGCGCTCCAGCACTTTCGGGTCTGCGGCAAAGCGCGGTTCAGGCAAGGCTTTCAGATGCACCACGGCGCTTGAAACCTTGGGAGGGGGCGAGAACGCCTCTGGCGGCAGGGACATCGCGATGCGTGCCTCACACCGCCATTGGGCAAGAACAGCGAGCCTGCCGTAAGCCTTGCTTCCAGGCTGGGCCACAATCCGGTCGGCCACCTCGCGTTGAAACATCAATGTCAAACTGTCCCAGACCGGAGGCCAGGACGCAGGCGTGAGCCATCTCACCAGCAACTCCGTGCCCACATTGTAGGGCAGGTTGGCCACAATGCGCATGGGCGGTGTCAGGTGATCCATAGGGTTCACTTTCAACGCGTCCCCCTCAAGGATCTCCAAACGCCCGGGATATGCTGTCTTGATCTCTTCCAACGCAGGCTGGCAACGCGCGTCCTTTTCGATCACGAGAACCCGCTTTGCGCCTTCCGCCAGCAAACCGCGGGTCAAACCGCCCGGCCCGGGGCCCACTTCCAAAACGCTCACACCCTGCAGATCGCCCGCCTGCCGCGCGATCTTTGAGGTCAGGTTCAAATCCAGCAAAAAATTCTGCCCCAAGGCTTTGCGCGCGGACAGACCATGTTGTGCAATCACCTCGCGCAGGGGTGGCAGATCGTCAATGGCGCTCATGCTCTGCGCCCGGCCGCTAAGCGGTGCGCCATCAACAACGCCTCCACTGTCGACGTGGGATTGGCTTTGCCCTGACCCGCGATATCAAGGGCCGTGCCATGATCAGGCGAGGTGCGCACGAAGGGCAGGCCAAGCGTGACATTCACACCTCTATCGAAATCCAGGGTCTTGATGGGGATGAGCGCTTGATCGTGGTACATGGCAATGGCTGCATCATAGCCTTGGCGCGCTTCGGCGTGGAACATGGTGTCAGCCGACAATGGGCCCCTAAGATCGAGCCCCTCCTGTCGCAAGCTCTCAATCAGGGGGCCGATCCAAGCGACCTCCTCGCTGCCCATGTTTCCCCCTTCGCCCGCGTGGGGGTTGAGGCCCGCCACAGCCAATCTGGGCGACGCCACCCCGAAGTCACGTACCAGCGCGGTATGGGTAATGCGGATCGTCATCTCAAGCAGCCTTGGTGTCAGGGCCGACGGGGCCTCATGTAAGGGGATGTGAATGGTCGCGGGCACCACGCGCAACTGATCGCTGGCCAGCATCATCACGACATTGTCCACCTCGGCGAGCGCGGCCAGATACTCGGTGTGGCCCGGATAGGAAAACCCGGCCCCGTCCTGCAGGGCTTTTTTGTGAATGGGCGCTGTGCACATCGCGCAGGCGTCGCCGTGTTTCGTCCAGTCTACAGCTTGTGCAATCACCTCAATGACGTCGGCTGCGTGTTTCAGGTTTGGGCGCCCATGGGTGAGTTCCCCGTCAAACATGTGCCGGATCACGGGCAGGCCGTGCGCCATAGCGCTTATCGCTTCACTTGGCTTTTCAACCTCGACGATCTGCGTCCCTTCGGGGAGATGACGTGGATCCCCGATCCAAAAAAAGGGCATCCGGTCTTTGAGCGCATGCCAAGCGGATACGGCCAATTCCGGGCCAACCCCCGCGGGTTCGCCGCATGTCAGCGCAACAGGCCCTTGCATCAGTTTTCTATGATCCGGGCCTCAGCCTTGAGCCGTGCCAAATAGCCGTTGGAAAAGGATTCAAGGCGCGATGTCTGAACAAAAGACGTCAGATCTTCTTCCGAGGGGCCATCCTCGGCGCCTTCGACCACGGGGGTTCGGCTGCAAAGCATCAGCAACATCAGCGTCTGCCCATTGGATCGTGTGAGCGCGGTAGACACCTCACCGGGGTCAAGCTGGTTCAATTGGATCGCGATATCTTGGGCTATTTCGCTGGGCGGTTGTGCGACCACGTCCAGCACGCTGACCGGCTGGCCCTGTGCCACACCGTAAAGATCATCGCAGGTGTTCACGCGATCTGTCACCTGTTGGGCGATCTGCAAAGCCTCTTCGCTACGACCGCCGGGGATGAAATATGTGGCGTATTCTATCTCTGCATAGCGTGGCTCGGCCGTTTCCGTTTCCGCAATGTCGCGCATTTGCAAAAGAATGATCGCTTGTTCTGTGGTGATGGGTTCGGTCACTTCGCCGGGGGCCAGATCAAGGATGACCGGGCGCAGCTGCGGGGGCAAATCAGATATGGAGGTCCACTCCATACGGCCACCGGTCGGGCCGGACGGAGACGCTGAAAACCGTCGTGCGGCCACTTCAAAATCGCGCGTATTGTCGATCTGGGCCAGCGTTTCCGCCCGTGCGAGCACTGTCTCCAGCTGGCCCTGTGGGATCGGCAGAACAATCTCTGAGAGCAGCACACGCACACCGCTTGCCCCGGTTAGAGCCAGGCGCGCGCGCTCCATGTCTTCCTCATTGACCGACACTTGCGAGCCAAACCGTGCGCTGACGACTTCACGCCAGGTGATGCCCACGCGAATATATTCACGAAATGTCACTTCTTCGACGCCGGCACCGCCCAGTGCGTTGAGCATCTCATCCAGGTCAAGATTGGCGCGGGCTGCAAATTCATCCATGGCTTCCAGCAAAACCTCTTCGCTGATGACAAAGCCGATATCCTGTGCCTCTTGCATCTTGAGCCGGTCTTCGATCAGTTGCTCTCGGGCAGTTTCCACCGGATCACCCGGCGCTCGGAACAGCGTCAGAAGACGGGCGCGTTGGTCGATCTCAAACCGGGTGATCGCCTTTTCATTGACCTTGATCACGGGGGCAAACAGATTTTGAGCGCCTGCCTGCTGCGCCGGCACGACCCACGCAACCGTCGTCACGGCAGCCGCCACAATAGATGTCAAAAATGCCAATCGCATATCGATCAGAAGCCCTGTCAGTTTGAGCAAGACCGAGAGAAACTGCGGTCTGCGGTTCGCGTTGTAAAGCCCCTCAACCCGACCGTTAAGCTTATATCGGTCGAGGGTTCAAGGAAGAATGACGAGGTGAAGCGGCGAGATGCCGACAGAGAAATGTCAACACACTCATTCGTGTAGGTGAGACCGACCCCGGCGCGTATGGAGTCGTCCGAGGCCACGTCATAGCGCCAGTCCGCGCTTCCTGTCCAATGCTGCGACAAGCGATAGGACACGTCAAAGGCCCATTCCGACACGGTTGCAGCCCTGTCTTCGGCCGGATCTCGTTCGAGCCAGATATACGTCGCAGCGAGCGCGGTGGTGTCATTGTTCCAACGCGCGCGCGCTTCTGCCTTGGTGGCCTCTGACCCCCCGTTGAAAAGACTGCGCGCCGTCAGAACCAGCCCATCGTTGCTCTTGAGCTGGCCTGCCACCAAGAGATCCGAGATCTCGGAGTTTAGCCCTGATGCGGAGGAGAAACTGTCGTTGCCGTTGAACTCAAGCTGATCTTCGTCGCGAATAAGCTGACCCACGGCCAATGCGCTTTGCCAGCCGCTGTTCATGAACCGGGTCCAGTTGATGCCGTACGAGGCCATCAACCCGCGCTCCCTGCGATCAGGGGCCACAAAGCGTGACGTGGAAAACAGATTGCCCTCATCAAACTCGATGCGCGTGTTTTCATCGTTTGGGATAAATGCATTCGATCCGCCAACCCAGGCGACCTGGACGATGGGCTCAATCACGTCCGTTCCGTTCGTGCCTGCGCGGACCAAAGGCATGCGCAATTCAAGGTCTACAGACGGTGTGACTTCGGAATGTGAGCTGAGGCTTGTCGTTCCGGCCTGATCAATCCTGAACGTGTCAAAGGCCAGCCCGCCGCTGGCTTGCGCCAAGATCCCCGCAGGAAGCGTCCAACCTCGAAGATAGCGGGTCTCTACGGTGAACCGTGTGATGTCGCGTCCGTCGGCAAAAACGTCACTGTCGGCTGAATCAAAGGCAAAGTCAGAACTGCGCCGATGAGATTTGGCTTCGGCGCCCAAGCGGAACTCACCCCCCAGCGAGGAGGGGAAAAACCTGCGCTCGTAATTGGTTTCCAAGACGAGCGTAGGCAAGGTCGAGTTCGACTCACTTGGGCGCAAGCTTTGGAAATGGGTGATCGCCGCTCGGACATAGCTCTGCCGTGACGCACGTTCGATCTCAAGTTCGCTGTCGAGACGGGTCTTTTCAGAATAGTCGTAATCCAGCAGGTATGTGTCGTCACTCACGGCCTCAATGTCGAACTTAAGATTGAGATCTCGGCCGAGGTCAAACTCACCCTTTCCAAAGACGTACCAACGCGTTGAGGGTGATCCAACGGTGTTTATATCGTCATCTGAGAAGGCGCCTTCAAAACTAACCCGTCCGTTTCGGTATGCCTGACGGTAGCGATACTCAAGCGTGCGGGTTTCATTGGTGATAAACGGTGTGAGCGTCAGGTCCCGGTGCTCGCCCAGCCGGATAAAGTACGGCAGGCGCCCGCCAAATCCCAAAAGCGACGAATTGATCAGCGTCGGCACGAGAAATCCCGTCGCGCGCTCCAGCGTTGGATCCGGCAAACGCAAGCGGGGCAGGTAGAAAACGGGCGTGTTCAGAACGCGGAATTGGGCGTTTTCAAAATAGAGCTGCCGCTCAATCTGGTCATGGATCACCCTTTGTGCGCGGATCTGCCAAAGTGGCGGCCCTCCGTTTTCGCAGACGCGGCACGATGTAACGGCCGCTTTGGAAAGCACATTGTAGCGGCCCGCCGATCTTTGCAGCTCTTGCGCGGCCAATTGCACGTGATCGCCCATGATCAGGCGCGCGCCCCGCAAGATCCCGTTTTCCAGATCCTGGTCCATGTCCGCAGAGGAGGCCAAAATGACGCTCTCATCGCCTTCATGGATCACAATCGGGCCTGTCAGGATCAAACGGTCGGTTGCCCGGTCGTAGATGATCCCTTCTGCCTGCAGCCGTCGGCCGTTGTAGATCGCTTCCACATTGCCATTCGCAACAAGCCGCTCATTTCCTTCAAGATAGACGTCATCGGCAACGAGGACGGCTGGCTGCAAGGGCGCATCTTGAGCTGCGGCAGATACCGCCACAAACAGGCCCAAAAACCAAATTGATATGCGCGACCAAACTCTCACCTATCCACTCACCCGTCTTCCATATGCAGCAGAATGCCAGTGGCCAATAGTAGCGAGGCAACCGGCGGCGCCCAGGCCGCCAAAGTGATGGGGATTTCGCCATTCTCTCCGAGAATTTGCGCAAAGTTCCTGATGTAATGAAGCCCAAAGCCCAGCAAAACCGCAGTGAGCACCGACATCCCGGTATTTGACAGCCGTGTCGGACGCATTGTGAAGGCAGCAGCGACCATCACAAGCGACATCATAAACAAGGGCCGTGCGAGCTCCATCTGATACCACATGTCATAGCGCCGTGCCGAAAACCCGGCCTGCTCCAGCTGTCCGATAAAGTCTGGAAGTTCCCAGATCGGAATGTATTCGGGTTTGCCGAAGCTATCGATGATCCTGTCCTGGGTCAGATCAGAGCGTATGCGCATCTGTTCAAACTCACGCGCTTCAGCTTCTGAAATCGTGCCGCGCGCAAGGTCCCAAACCTTTGCGCCGTAAAGCACCCATTCTCCGGCCATCAGGCGGGCCGCCTGCGCCCGGATGCGCTGTGTCGGTGTTCCGTCAGCATCCAGCTGCAAAAAGGTGGTGTCAAACAAGACCGTGAGATCAGAGCTGGCCCGCTCTGCATGGATCACGGTCTGCCCTTCGGGATTGCCTTGCCGCAACCAAAGACCTTCTGACGCGATCACCAAGATTGAGGCAACACCGCCGCCAATATAGGTGTTGATCAAATCATTGTAGCGTTTGGCCGAGGCCGCGACGATGGGGTTGAACATGGTCACCGATAGAATGCCGACGATCGCCGCCACACCGACGGGTGCCGCCAAACTGCGCAATGCAGACCGCCCGGCCGCGCGCACAACGACAAGTTCAGAGGATCGTGCCAGCCGGATGTAAAGCGCGACCGTGGCCAAAACGATGACAAGCGGCAGAATTTCATAGGTGTCTTCGGGAATTTTCAAAAGCACGATGCCCAGAACGTTGGCAAAGGGCAGCGATGAAAAATCCTGTAGTTTGTCGACCAGGTCGATCAGGGCCAGGATCACGACAAAAATCGAAAAGATGAGAAACGTCGACCACAGAAACTTGCGCGCAAAGTACATGTGCAGGATCATGCCGGATCCTCCATGGCCCTTCGCAGCCGAATGGCGCGCAGGATACCCGGCCTGTCAGCAAGGTAGAGGAGCAGCATGGTGACCGCCAATCCAAAAAGCACAGGTCCGTACATCAGCGGCCAAAGGGCGGCATTGGCAATGACGATGCCGGTGATGGAGCCCTCGATCACCTTGATCCCGACAAGGAGAAAGAACGCCGTTACAATTTGCCACCAGATCCCAAACCGGCTGAATCCGCCAAGCAGAAGCGTCGCAAAGCCAATGAGGGTGACAACCACGCACATCAGCGCCTGAGAAAACCGATTGTGCAGGGCGTATTGCACCATGCCTTCCGTGGCGTTGGTGCTGTCCATGATCTCTTTTGGCCTGAGGATCAGATCGCCCGTATGAGCAAACTCCACCTTGTTCAGCGTCGTTGGGTTTTGTGCAATCAGGCTGCTGATGTCGTAGGAGAAATCATCGAAATGGGTTGTGAACAGCCGTGCGTCATCGCCGCGAAGTGTCTGCGCCAAACCAGAGACCATCACAAGCGACGTGCCGCCTGGATCCTGCACCAGATATGCTTGTGTGGACGTGTATTCGATCGTGCTCAGCGGATCGCGGCGGTCTGAAAGGAAGACATCGCGCAACTCACCATTGGGCGTGATGTCCCGAATGTAAAAAGTAATGCCCGGGGCCGGGTGCAAAAACACGCCTTCTTCCAAAAACCGCGCGGATATGCTCTGCCTGACTTCCGCTTCGCGTTGGCGCAACTCGCCCAAGGACGTGGGGATCAGGTAGTGGCTCAGAAGCGACATGATGACGGCAATGATGACACCAAACATCAAAGCGGGACGCGACAGGCGCCAAGGTGAGTATCCCGTGGCTTGCACGACGGTGAGCTCACTTTCCGTGCTCAAACGGTTGGTCACATAGACGGCCGCAGCGAACGCGGCAATCGGCAAAACCATGCCGATCACGCCGGGCAGGGTCAGCGCGGTAAATTCCAAAAACACCCAGGCTGGCTGCCCGTCACCGATCAGACGGTCAAACATCCGCACGGCTTTGTTGATCCAAAAGATCGACACCAAAACCAACGCGAAAAAGCCGAACAGCACCATAAATTGCGACAGAACGTACCTGTCGAATCTGGTCAAGCGCTCACCCCCACGTTTTGTTTTTGGTAACCTACCGGAAAAGCGTGTGTTCTACCACTGTTAACTGGTCAATATTGCGTCCGCGCGCTACACCTCTACCAAATGTACCCCAAGGCTTCAGGAGCACTCGCATGTCCGCACCGGTTTCTATCAGTTTCACCGCGCCCGATCTCGATCAAATCGCGACGTTCAAGGGCCGCGTTGCCCTGTTTGTGGACAGCGACGGCGCGTTGGATGAGGCCGGTAAAATGATCGACGATATGACCGGCGGCGCTCTCTCTCGCCTCACTGGCTCAGAGGCGTGGGAGAAGATGTCGGCCGGTGGTGCCAAAAGCCTCGATTATCCCGCTGGAATGGCGGCTGACGCGATCGATGTGGTGTATCTACACGGCAGCGCCAGCGGTTTGGACGCGCGCAAGGCCGGGGCTTCCCTGGCCAAGGCCAAGGGCGACGCTCCGCAGCTCGTGCTTTTTCTTGATCGCGAGCATGGTGATGAGCTGGCGCTCGGTGTGATGCTGCGGGCCTACGCGTTCAACCAGCATAAAACAGCCGAAGAAAAGGCGGCTGAGCCAGTGACGCTGATGGTGGCAGATCCCGACGCCACAGAGGCCTCAACAGCCCCCATGCGGGCGCTGGCTGAAGGCGTGTTTCTGACGCGAGATTTGACCAACGAGCCTGCTAACATCCTCACCACAACAGAGTTTGCCAGCCGCATCGAAGCGATGGCCGAGCTTGGGTTGAAGATCACCGTGCTGGACGAGGATGAGTTGCGCGAAAAGGGCATGCACCTGCTGTTGTCGGTGGGGCATGGCAGCATCACACCCTCCAAAGTCGCAGTGATGGAATGGATGGGCGGAAAAGACGGCGACGCGCCGCTCGCGCTCGTCGGAAAAGGCGTGGTGTTCGACACCGGCGGCATCAGCCTCAAGCCCGCAGGCGGCATGGAAGACATGACCATGGATATGGGCGGCGCGGGCGTTGTCACGGGCGTCATGCACGCGATTGCGGCGCGAAAAGCGAAGGCCAACGTTGTGGGTGTCGTGGGGCTTGTGGAAAACATGCCCTCTGATCGGGCCACGCGGCCGGGCGATGTGGTCACATCCATGAAGGGCGACACCGTGGAGATCATCAACACGGACGCCGAAGGTCGGCTCGTTCTGGCCGATGCGCTTTGGTACGTGCAGGAAACCTACAAACCTGCGGCTGTGATCAATCTGGCCACGCTCACTGGGGCGATCATCATCGGCTTGGGCCATGAAAAGGCAGGCGTTTTTTCCAATGATGACACGTTCTGCGGGCACTTTTTGGACGCAGCCGAAAC
>CAKZYL010000057.1 GCA_937884705.1 uncultured Roseovarius sp.
CCAGAGTGAAGGTATCCCCCGCTCCAAGGGAGAACCGGCGCGTGACGGCGACCTCAGGATCATTCGAACGGACGCCGAGCGTGACCTCCTTCACCAACTGTTTGCCATCCGACGTTGTCAGCGCGATGCGAATATCGTGATCGCCCACATCGCCAGCCTGGAAGGGCACTCTGAGAACGACCTGCTCTCGCTCGGCCAAATCGATGCCAGACGGGACCTGACCAAGGAAGGTGAGACCCGTCGTCGTAACATCGAGCCCCATGCGCCCGGCGGGGCCTTCCGTATGAACGACTTCCAGACGCAGACGGCTTTCATCACCTGGCGCGAGGAAGCGCGGGATAGAGGCCGTGACCACAACCGGATCACGTATCAAAACCTCGGAGTCTGCTTGCCCGACGCCTTCGTCGGTCCAGGCAACAGCCATAAGGCGCACAGTGCCGTTGAAATCGGGGACGTCAAAAGAAGCCGTCGCAACTCCATTGGCATCAACAGCAATGGGACCGCTGAAATAGGCCACCAACTCGTCCTGCGGCGGTGGGCTTTCAAAACCTGTGCCGGAGTTTGCATCACCGCCCGATCGGACTTGCCCCTGCGCGCCGTTCATGCCGTCAATCAACCGGCCGTAGAGATCGCGGATCTCAACGCCCAGCCTGCGCTGACCGAAGTAGTGATCAGAGGGATCAGGGCTTTCGAAACGGGTCAGGTTGAGGATGCCCACATCCACGGCAGCTAGGGTCACATAACCTTGTGTACCGCCAAGACCGTCCACGTTGACAGACACCTCAAGCGGGCCTCGAGGGTCGGCCATTTCAGGCGCATCTATGGAGACGGAAAGCTGCCGCTTACCTGGGTCGATCTTTGCATAAGCAAGGCCGAGAGACCGGGCCGGGTTGCGACCCGTAGAGACGTCCATTGGGCGGACCACTTGAGCGGTGACATAGGCGCCCGCTCCCCACTCTTCCGTTACGTCTATTGGGATCACGTTCTCGCCTGCTGTGACCTCAACGGCCTGCATGTCGATTACACTGTTCGACATCACCGTGATCAGGGCGGTACCCGCATAGCGCGGTACGATGCGCAGCTGCGCCTCATCACCGGGGCGGTAATTTGGCTGATCCAAAGACAGCTCAAGCGTGTCGGGCGTGCTGGAGGCGGCTGCTGGCGCATACCATCCGGCGTAAAAGTCTGAAGACGAGGCAACATAGCTGCCATCCATGCGCTCAACCACGATCTCATATCGTCCCCAATCCACGGGGGCGGAGATGGTCAGGGGCTTCGCGCCGAGTTGCGCCTCACCCGTTTCTATACGGGTGCGTGTGGTGATCGGCTCCCAGTTCCAACTGCCAAACTCTTCGTACCATTGGTATCGCGTTTGAATGCGGTTGATCGTCCATTTCACGGCCATTGGCATCGGAGCCAAATCACTATCGATGGCAATCACATCGAACTCTGCACGCGTGCCTTGAGGCACCACATCATCAAACACCGGTTTGATGCCAATCATCGGCCCGGCTGGGGCGAGCATGCGCGTCAGGTCCCGCTCAACAGGTCGGCCAGATCCGTCCCGCACGCTGACCGTGATCTGCGCCTCAAACGGGCGATCGATGACATTGGTCTTGGGAATGGGCACGAAGAGCACAGCTTGGCCATCACTCTCGGTCGTAGCCTGCTCGATGTATTCACCTGTCGAGGTGACCCGCTCATCAAAAACGCCGAACTCATATCCTGGGAATTCTTCCAATGCGCGTTTGGGGCGAAGCCGGACAAGACCATCCGCACGCAGGCCGGCGCCGGGCGCGCCGAAGAGATAGCGCGCACTGACAGTAAGCGGCGTTCTATCCCGCGGGCGAATTGGCGCGTCAGGCAACGTGAGATCAAAATCAATGCGCTCTGGCAGGAAATCCTCAACCAGCACAGCTTGCGTGGCCAAGACAGGCGCGTCCGGATCGGCTTTGACATCCAGCGTCCAGGCACCGCGTGGTGCGGTTGCGGCAACTGGCATCTCAAACACATGCCCTCCGGCACGATCTTCCGAGGACAGATGACGCGAATACTCGACGCCATCAGGGCGCCGCAAGATCGCGGTCAGTGGCAGGCCCTGGATGGCATCCGCAAGGGCGTCGCGCGCCAGAGCCGTGGCATAGATGACCTCGCCAGCGCGATAGGCCCCGCGATCTGTAGTCAGGAATACATCGACAGGCGGCGCGGCGGAACGTCCTTCTACCCCTCTGTCCGACAAATCGAAAGCCGGATCGGTCAGAGACAGAAACGCCAGATCAGTATTGTCACTTTCAGCGATCACCATCGCAGGAGCTGCCCCCCCTGTGCCCCGGGTGAGACCTGCATCAAACCGCGCGTGACCCATGGCATCGGTGGTGATTGTGCCAAGCTCACTGTTGGATCGGGAGAGCAAGGTGAGCTCCACACCATCCAGTGCAGAGGCTTCACCAAGCCCTTTTACAAAGACATGAAGCCCGTCATTGCCCTTCAAGGTCGTCAGACCAAGATCAGACAGCACGAACCACTGGGTTGCGCCTTGGCTATCGTAAATGTCTTCACCCGGCACTCGTGCGGTCAGCGCATAGATACCAGGTGGTTGGTTAGTCAGGATGTCTCCCAAGGGAAGGCGCGTTGTCATGGTCTGGTTCAAGGTGTTCTGAACATCGCCCGTTCCGGCCCAGATCTCTTGCGACAGGTCTTCTGAAAACTCCTGATCTGCCCAGTAGTCCAAGGGACGCCCAAAGAAATCATTCTGAAGAAGGCGCAGGAGATTGCGATCGCTGATGCGGCTGAGCTTCAGATCGACCTCATCAAGATTTACGGTCTCTACCGGCAAAGCAGCATCCGCGGATTTAGGCAGCACATAGGCGCGGCCCGGGATATTCACTGCTGGAGCTCGATCACGCACATAAAGCGTGATCTCGACGTCCTTGATCAACGTCTCACCGCTGGCGGCTGGCAGACCTTTGCGGAAGGTCACTTGATAGCGCTCACCATGCTGAACCCCATCAATGCACAGCTGCCGTTCATCGGGTTCAACGACCATGCCAGCGCTCGGCAGTTGAACAAAAGGCGTGTAGTCCGTGCCACCCTTGATCAAGGGCTCTGAAAACTCGGCACATATCCGAGGTGCGGCACTTTCATTATCGGCCCGATGATCCGTAATGCGAAAGCCGTACTTGGCTACCGCACCTTCCAAAGCAGTCAGAACGTCCGCGCGGGGCTGTATCGCCTCGGCCAAACGCAGCGCTCGAACCATATCGCGCCCACGGCCAACACGTTCCAGAGCGGGCGCCATTTCCATCAGCGCGGTCACGCGCATCGGATCGTTTGGCGCGCGCAAATATGCGTTGGCCGCGGCCTCAAAAGCCTGCTTTCCATAGCGGTTTCGGTCAGAGCCGTTCTGGGTTTCAATGAGCATCGACAGCCGCGCATACTCCGCCCACTGATCCGCCGTGTCAGTCCGCGCCACAATCGCGCCGGTCCACCGCATCGCATTCAGGTAATCTGCCTGAGCAACCTCTCCCCGCGCGGCATCAAGCATCTGATCAACGCTCCACTGCCCGCCAGGATGGCGTGCACCAATGCCCAGCGCCAGTTTACGGATGTTGTTTGCATCTGTTTCCGTCAGGAACGCTAGATCGTCCTCGCGCGCAACCGCTTGCGCCAAAACGCTCGGGTCTGTTGCAAACATCTCGGCTGAGGTGGCACCGTCGAAGGCCTGTCGTTCCAAGATCTCTGATTTCAAGAAACACGCATTTTTCTGATTGTTGAATGTGTAGGCCTGACACGCGTCGTTGGCCATGCATGCAGCCTGACAGGCATTGATCGAGATGTCGAAAAGCTGGCTGATATCCGCACCAAAAAAATCTGTGTTGAGGGTCACAACCTGCCGTCGATCCGGCACCGCAGATTCTGCGATGGCCTGAGAAGCAAAGGTTGTCAAAATAAGCACGGATAAAATTTGGCGGAGCATACTGGCCTCCTGGTAACGCAGCTTTATCGTGCCACGCGATCAGATTTCAGACAACGATTCCCATTTGCGGCTCAGTTTAAGAACTTGTTCAGCATGATTGGACTATCACGATCCCATCGGATGGTTCGTGGCGGAGATCAGGTATGACCCTGGCCAACAAGCTGGCAGAAGAACGCCGCGCCCGCCTTGCGGCTGAGCGCCTTTTGGAACAAAAGCAGGTTGAGCTGCACGCGGCCAACCGTAAGCTCGGCAAACACGCCCTCGCACTGAGCGAAGAGATCCACGAAACCCGCGCCGTTGTAAAAACCGTGCAGGACGAAAATGCGCGGGTGAAATCTGATCTCAATGTAGCGCACGAAAAGGTCGAGATTCTCGAGCGCAGGCTTTGGCAGTCAATCAACACGATCGAGGATGGCTTTGCCGTGTTTGACGCCGATAGCAAAATGGTGACGGCCAACAGCGCGTGGGTCTCTGCCTTCGGTGGCATCGACGACATCAAACCCGGCATCAGTTATGTCGAAGTACTCCAGATTGCTACCGAAGAAGGCATCGTAGATATTGGCGATCTAAGCCCCGACGCATGGCGTGAGAAATTTTTGGACCGCTGGCAAAGCCCGGTCCCCGAGCCCGTCGTTGTCCGGCTTTGGAATGACGAATACGTCAAACTGATCGACCAGCGCGGCACAGGTGGCGATGTGGTGTGCCTTGCTTTGCGGATCACGGACACAGTTCGATATGAAAAAAGGCTGGAACAGGCACGGCGAGAAGCGGAAGCCGCGAATGATGCGAAATCAAGCTTTCTCGCCAATATGAGCCATGAGATCCGCACTCCCATGAATGGAATTGTGGGGATGTCAGAACTGCTGTTCGATACGGAACTGGACGAAGAACAACAGCTTTTCGCAGAGACCATCAAGAACTCTGGCGAAGCCCTCTTGGTGATCATCAATGACGTGCTCGATTTCTCCAAGATTGAGGCCGGTAAGCTGGTGCTGATGGAGGAACAGTTTGACCTCGAGCAATGCACCCAAGAACTGGTCACTCTGATGCAAGTGAATTGCCGCGACAAGGGGATCGATCTCTTGGTGGATTTCGATCTCTTTCTGCCACGTCGATACGTGGGCGATCCGGGTCGTGTGCGCCAGGTGCTCACCAACCTGCTTGGCAACGCTGTGAAGTTTACCGAAGAAGGCCACGTGATTTTACGCGCCACAGGCATGCCGTCCGAGGATGGCGCGACAACGGATTTGCACATTTGCATTGAAGACACAGGGATTGGCATACCCGAAGAAAAGGTGCGTCACATCTTCGGTGAATTCAACCAAGTGGATGACGCTAAAAATCGAAAGTTTGAAGGCACCGGTCTCGGCCTTGCCATCACAGAGCGTTTGGTTGGCATGATGGGCGGGCGCATGTGGGTAGAGTCGGTCGAAGGCGTCGGCTCAAGCTTTGGTTTCTCGATCACATTGCCGCATGTCGAGGCTGTCGATACGGATCTGTTGCGTCTGCCAGAGGGCCTTGGCTCCGTTCTGGTTGTCGATCCGCAACCTGGCAACCGCGCGATCCTAAAGCGACAGTTGGAAGCCATGAACCTCAGCGTGACCCTGGTCGAGAGTGGTGCCATTGCTATGACGCGGCTCGACGACCATCATGATCTGATACTGACGGCCCACGTCATGGCGGAAATGGATGGGCTCGAACTGGCGGAGGCCGTAGCCGAGCGGGGCGTTGAGAGGCCCGTAATGGTGATGAGCCCTCGGTCGGCTGAGACCATGAACGAACCTGCGCGTCGCCATGTGGCAGCGGTTGTGCCATGGCCCTTGCAGCGGGAGGCGTTTCTAGATGCCTTGCAAACTTGCAAAGCGCGATTTGTGTCCCGACCGCCGGATCATACACCTACTGAGGCTGCGCAGCCCCCAGAGCCCCCTAAGACAAAAGACCAACCTCCAAGACGACTAACTCTCAGTTGGGCCGAAAAACCGGTCGAAGACGCAAAAGAGGATATGGAAGCGGCGCATGAAAATCCTCGTTTACCAGAAGACGCACCTTCACAG
>CAKZYL010000058.1 GCA_937884705.1 uncultured Roseovarius sp.
ACGCGACCGCGATCACCCAGCCCGGTGGCCGTAGCGAGCGTCGAGCCCGCAAGCTTGAACGCCCCATCGCCGCGCAGCCACCACATGACCTGACAGATCGCTGCCACTGGAAACAGCACCATGGCGGCCCAAATCTGACCCGCCAGCAATGCCCCGCCGGCCATTGAGATCAACATGAAAAGCACCGGCGTCAGCGGCGTTTTCCAGCGCGGCACGGTATCCAGCTGCGCATAGATCATGGCCGTGCAAAACACTGTGAGCAGAGACAAACCGGCCCCAATCCATCCCAAAAGGGCCCAATGGACATCGAAGAAAACGGCACCAGCCGCGTAAAGCGCCATCACCGTCAGGGTCGCCACGGAGACCACACCTTCCCGGCTCAGCCAAGATGACCGCCACTGGGAAAAAGCTTTGATCGCGCGTTCGGGATGGCCCAAGTGAAAGGTTGAAGCCAAGAGCCCACCGACGGCCAGTGCATAGGCCAGCGCAAACATCGCAAACGCGACCCAACCAGTGACCAGTGGAAAGCCCAGGCCCAACCAGGCCAGCATGCCAAAGCCAAGACCCGAGAGCGTCGTGAAAACGATAACCGATGGCGCTGGATGCATTAGACGTCTTCTGTCTTGCGCACGTCAGACACCGCGCAGTCAGAGCGCATCTCACATCTGCTTGGAATGGCGTCGAGCGCCCTGTCGAGCCAGCCCAAAAAGCCTTTGGGCTCTTCTGCGACCGGGGTCAGATACGGGGCCAGGACATCAATCTGCTCCATCTCGTCTTTGGGACGCGGCGGCAGGTATTGGTTCACCGGCTTGGTGCCAAGCTCGGGCATCAAATCCATCCCCTCCCGCTCAGCTGAGAGCTTGGACACGTTGCTTTCAGGATCCGCGAAATCCCCGAAATGGCGCGCGCCAGCAGGGCAGGTGCGCACACAGGCCGGCACCCGATCCTCTTCGGGCAGGTTGTCGTTGTATATGCGATCCACACAGAGCGTGCATTTCTTCATCACGCCTTCGGCTGCATCCAATTCCCGCGCGCCATAGGGACAGGCCCAGGCGCAAAGACCGCAACCGATGCAATCACTTTCATTGACCAGAACAATCCCGTCTTCCACCCGCTTGTAGCTCGCGCCCGTCGGGCACACCGTAACGCAGGGCGCATCCTCGCAATGCAGGCAGGATTTCGGGAAATGGATGAGCTGTGCCGGGCCGTCTTCGGGCTGCACCTCATAGGAATGCACCCTATTGAGAAACGTGCCCGAGGGGTTCGCCCCATAGGCATCTTGATCGCTCAGAGGTGCGCCGTAGTTTTCGGTGTTCCACCCCTTACAGCTGACCACGCAGGCATGACAGCCCACGCAGGTATCAAGGTCAATCACCAGGCCGAGCTTCTTGTCGGTCTTCTTTGGCAATGTTGTCATGACAGGCTTTCCTCCCAAAATGCCTGTGTTGGTCCCTGCGTGACCGACTCTTTCGCATTCGGATCCCATGTCACTATGAACCAAATGAACGACCCCAAAGTCAGGGTCACGAAGGCGAGAATGGCCAGCAATGTGATGGTTTTCCCGCTCATTTTTCCGACGCTCCGACTGCCGTCATCGGCGCAATCATCTGGGTCGGAATGGGGGCCAGCCCCCATAACACCGGGATACTTTCAGTCCGAAGAAACATCATTTGCCGACCTTCCAGGTGAGGTCTGCCGGGCCCTTGCCCACTGGCGATTTTATGGGTGCGAAATCAGGCTTTGTTTGGTCTCCGGGCGCAGCCCTTTCAATCTTCACTCGCAGGTCAAACCACGCCGCTTGGCCTGTAACAGGGTCTGAATTGGCCCATCGGAGCCCGTCCCCCTTGGGCGGCAACAACTCATGAATGAGGTGGTTGAGCAGGAAGCCTTTGGTGGCCTCCGGCGCGTTTTCATCGAGCGCCCAGGCCCCTTTGCGCTTGCCGATTGCGTTCCATGTCCAGACCGTGTTTTCATTCAGCGCCGCCATATGCGCCACGGGCACCACAATCGCACCATGGGCCGAGCTCACCTTGGCCCAATCGCCCTCTTCAAAACCATGCGCCTCCCACAGCTTGGTGGGCACATAAAGCGGGTTGCGGCCATGGATCTGGCGCAGCCACGCATTCTGCGTGCCCCAGCTGTGATACATCGCCATGGGTCGCTGCGTGAGCGCGTGGATCGGGTATTCTTCCGGGTCCACATGACTGTCCTCAAACGGCGCATACCAAATGGGCAACGGATCGAGCGTGCGTTTGATCCGCTCGCGCAGGTGGTCGGGTGGCTGATGCTCTCCATGCCCTTCGGCGGCGCGCTGGAATTTGCGCATCGTCTCGGAATAAAGCTCAAAAAGATAGGGCTGCGGGCTGTCATAGAGGCCCATCTCCACAGCCCAATCCTGATAGGCGGCGTTCCAGGGTTTGTAATAGGCCGCCTCTTCTGGGATGTGGCTGACAAAGAAGCCACCATTGTCGATGTAATCCTGGATCTGATCGGGGTTAGGATCACCGCGCCCGTGGCTCACCTCATTGCCGTTCTTGCGGAACCCGGCGAGCGGCCCGATGCCGGGCTTGCGCTGATGGTTGGTGATGTAATCGGCGTAATCTTCGTATTTCGGCGTGCCATCCTCATTGGTAAAACCCGGCATGCCCATCCGGTTGGCCAGCTGAACGAGCACGGTCTGAAAGCCGCGCACATCGCGATCAGGCTCTATCACCGGCCA
>CAKZYL010000059.1 GCA_937884705.1 uncultured Roseovarius sp.
TGCCGTGCTTCGGTGTAGTGATCGAACTGTGCCGTGAACCAGCCGGTGCCGCGCGCGCTGCTGGCCAGTGCCGTGCAGAGCTCATCAAGCGCGGTCATCGGCAGCATGGCGCGGAACACATCCCAGCCTGCGGCCGTCGGATGGCCTTCAAAGCCAAGCACCTGGCCTTTCATGCCAGAGACCATCGGCACCAGACCGCCCGCGTAAATGGACGGCACGTGAATGCGGACCTCGGCGATGGGTTCAAGCAGCTTGGCCCCACTTTCCGCGATCGCCTCTTTCATCGCGTTTTTGCCCGCTGTGCGGAACGCGAAATCAGAGCTGTCCACCGCGTGGTGTTTGCCGTCCGTCAGGGTCACGGCAACATCCACAACCGGATAGCCGCGCGGACCTTCCCGCAGCGCATCCTGCACGCCGGCTTCGACCGCAGGGATGTAATTGCGCGGCACCGCGCCGCCTTTGATCACCTCGTCAAAGCTCTCGCCCGTGCCACGCGTCAGAGGTCGAACATCGATGGCCACATCGGCAAACTGTCCTGCCCCACCCGATTGCTTGCGGTGACGATGACGACAGGAGACGGCTTTGCGGATCGTTTCGCGATAGGCGGGCGGTACGGCGTGCTCATCAATCTCGACGGCAAACCCGTCTGACAGTTTGTCCGCCACCCGGCGGAAATGCTGCGGCCCCTGCACGGAGAGCACCGCATGGCCGGTTTGCGGATCAGGTTGCACAGAGAGCCCAGGATCAATCTCGCGAAGTCGGTCAAGCGCTGTCGACAGACGCGCCTCGTCACGGTCATTGCGCGGTGTGATCACGCGCGTGTATGCGCCCGCATGGGCCTGTGCCCAATCCGGCAGGTCTTGGGCGGCATCCGATGTGAAGGCACGCCCGACGTTGAGGTGATCGCTTTTCATCGTGATGCCGATCTGACCCGGCGCAAGCGCGGCGATGGGCGTTTTGGTATCCAGCCCGGTGACATTGCCGAGCGACTGCCCTGCCAGTGTCTCCCCTTGTCCGACGCCCGCATCCATGGCGCGCACCAGGATGGTCTTGCCGAGATGTTTGACATGATCGCCGAGGCACCCAACGGCTTGGATGTCACCGCCCAAACGGTCGCGGGCAACGTCGACCTGCGGGGCCTCGTGGCGCAGTGATTTCATCAAACGCAGCATACCGTTACGATGCTCCGCCGAGCCCAGAAGCGCGGGCACCAATTCGTGCTGCTGCAGCACAGTCGTGGCGGTGTCATAGACATCTTCGGTGAGCGGTTGTTTGTCTTCGATAAGCTGTTCGAGCAGCGCGTCGTCAAAATCAGCCAGAGCCTCCAAGAGTTCTGTACGCGCTTCCTGTTCGCGGCTCGCCACACTGTCGGGCAGTTCCATCAGCGCGGATGGTTTGCCTTCCTGATAGGCCCAGGCGCGCTCTGAGATGAGATCCACAGCGCCAACAATCTGCCCGCCCTCGCGGATCGGCACTTGGCGCAGGGCGATGCCGTGGCGGCAATAGACCTGCAGCGCGGCAATCACTTCGCTGATGCGGCCCTGTGCAGCATCCACGCGGTTCACAAAAAGAAAGCAGGGAACCCCTGCTTCTTCGATCAGCCTGAAATAGGGCGCTGCCAGCACAGCCCCTTCGGGATCAGCCCCGACGCAGAGGACCGCCGCATCGCTTGCGGCCAGAGCCGGCCCGGCAGTGGAGAGGTTTTCCGCCCCGCCTGCGATATCAATGGCGCACCAGTCATCTCCCATGAAGCTGAACTGCGTCGCAGTGGCCGCGCCCTGCATGTTCACTGATTTGCTGCGCTGTTCCTCAAGCCCGATCAGACCCTCAAGAAGCGTAGATTTGCCGGATTGCGATGGTCCGAGAACTGTAAAGACCCGCATGGTGTTCCTCCCTTTATCAAACAGCCAAAATCTGCTGCTCGACAAAACGGGGATGTGCCGTAAAGACGGGTTCTGCCTGTGGTCTGCCGCGACCTGCGCGTTCTTGTGTCTTTCTGAGGCCTACGAGTGCGTGGCCAAGCTCGTTTGGCGCGGGCCGATACGTCACTGTGGGTCAAGGACCCGGGCTGCGTCAAGAGTGAGGTTTCAGTCGCGAGGAGAACCGCCGATGTCTTCCGGTGCGACCGCAACGGTTTTGATGATGGCAAAGCATTCGACCCCTTCCGACAGCTCTAATGCCTGCGCCGAGCGTTTGGTGATCCGAGCGAGACACGTCCCGCAGGGAGTGGCGAGCGACACAAGCGTGCCGGGGCCGTCGCCCAGACGGACCGATTGCACGCGGCCTGGTAAAATGTTCAGCGCCGAAAGCCCGTGAGGCCGAGTGCGGGACAGGATCACGTCATGGGCCGCCACGCGCAGGCGCACCCGGGCGCCGGTATCCCGTTCAATTCTGGGCAGGAAGAGCGCGGTGCCGCCTGCATCAAGCTCGGTGAGCCCGTCGGGATGCTGATGCATCACCGTCGCGGTCAGAAGCGAGCCGGTCGCTCGCGCGCTTTCCCCAAGCCCCGCGGGATCGCTCATCACGTCGCTGACCGGGCCCGAGGTCACCACGCGCCCCGATTTCAACACCACCACATGGCGCGCTAAGCGAGCCAGCTCCGTCACAGAGTGGGTGACGTAGAGGATCGGCGTGTCAACCTCGGCCTGAAGGGTCTCGAAATAGGGCAGGATGTCTGCCTTGCGGGGATCGTCCAGCGCGGCGAGCGGCTCATCCGCCAGGATCATCCGAGGCCGCGCCAGCAGCGCCCGACCGATGGCCACGCGCTGTGTTTCCCCGCCTGAGAGCTTGGCAGGGTGTCTTTTGAGAAGGTGCGAGATCCCCAGCATCTCAACAATGCGGTTGAAGGTCGGGCCCTGCGCGCCACGCGCAAACCGGGCGCCATACTCGAGGTTTTGGCGCACGGTGAGATGCGGGAAGAGCCGCGCATCCTGAAAAATATACCCCATTTGGCGTTTGTGCGGCGACACGGCAACGCTGCTTGTCGTGTCCGTCAGGACGTCATCGCCTAGCGTGATCCGCGCCGATTGCGGTTTGAGCAAGCCTGCGACCGCGCGCATAACCGTGGTTTTGCCCGATCCCGATGGCCCAAAGAGAACCGTGACGCCCGGTGGGGCCTCGAACGCCACGTCGAGGTCGAAACCCGCGAAGGTGTGGGAGATCTGAACCGAAAGCGTCATGTGCCCGCCACCCGTTTGGCGACACGGCGGGCCATCACTTCGGACAGGATGAGCGCGCCCATGGCGATGATGATGGCAATGATCACAAGCCGACCCGCCGCGCTTTCCCCGCCCGGGACTTGTAGAAACGCATAGACGGCGGAGGGCAGCGTCTGTGTCTGACCCGGGATATTGGCCACGAAGGTGATGGTGGCGCCGAACTCTCCCATGGCTTTGGCGAAGGCCAGAATGCTGCCGGCGATGACGCCCGGCAGAATGAGGGGAAAGGTGACGGTGGCAAAGATCCAGAGCCTTGAGGCGCCCAATGTGGCGGCGGCCTCTTCCAAGCCGGGATCCACCGCTTCGAGAGACAGGCGAATAGCGCGAACCATGAGAGGGAAGGCCATCACAGCGGCGGCAAGCGCGGCCCCTGTCCAGCGGAAGGCCAGCGGCAGACCGATGCTTTCAAAGAGCCCTCCCAGCCAGGATGTTGAGCCAAAGGCACTGAGCAGGAGGTAGCCCGTGACGACCGGCGGCAGGACAAGCGGCAGATGGACCAGGCCATTGACCAGTTGTTTGCCAGGAAACTGCCAGCGCGCCAGGGCATAGGCGGCGAAGACCCCGAGCGGCAGGCTCAGCAACGTCGCCCAAAAGGACACTTTTAGCGACAGCAGAACGGCCTGCCATTCTTCTGGGCCGAGCCAATCCGTCATGGCCCATGCGCATTCATGATGAAGCCATTGGCGCGAAAAATATCGCCCGCGGCTGGACTTTGGAGGCGTGTCCAAAGCGCCCGCACAGCAGGACGGTCTTTGCCCGCCACAATCGCCATCGGATAAGTGATGTCTTGATGCCGGGAGGGATGAAAGCGGTGGATGATCCTGACGCGCGCCTCTGCCCTCGTATCTGTTACATAGACAATGCCAAAGGGCACCTGGCCGGAGGCCACGAGCCGGAGCGCGGCACGCACATTGTCGGTTTGCACAACATTCGGCGCAAAGCGCGACCAGAGGCCCAAAGACGAGAGCGCCTCTTTGCCGTAGATCCCTGCGGGGACGGCATCCACCAAGGCCATGGCAATCCTATGATCGCCAATGATTGCGTCCAAGTGCGGGGCTGTCTTTTCAACCTCTGCGCTGGCGATCAGAACCAGTTCATTGCCGAGCAGGTCAACGCGAGTCTGGGGCTCAATCCGTGCTTCGGCCTCAAGATAGGCCATCCAATCGGCATTGGCCGTCATGACAATATCAGCCGGGGCGCCGAGCGCGATTTGACGCGCAAGAGTGGAAGACGCGGCATAGGATATGGTGGTGTCCGTTCCCTCGACGATCTCATCCAACGCTGTCTTCAGGCTGGCCGCAGCGAACATGGTGACCGTCTCGGCGCGGACGGGCGACAGGCTAAGCGGGACGAAAACCCAAAGGGCAATGAGAAGGGATCGCATCATGATGGTCAGAGTTACTGAGACGCTCGACCAAAGCGCAAGGTCAATTCGACATATGAGGCATCAGTGCCGGACTTGACCCGGGGCGTGCGCACGGCCCCGCGCGTTGCAGTCTGATAGCCCCTAGGCCTGATCGTCCGCCTTGACTTTGGTGGCCCATTTCTTACCGCCATCAAGCTCGGGCAAAGGCGTCCCGATGCGGTCGCGGTGGACATGTACCTTGGCGACGAAATAGGCGGTTACTGGGGCCGTGGCGAACATGAAGATCGAGATCAGCAATTCGTGGAGAGATCCCCCAGTGTGATCAATCGCATAGATCATGGACGCGATCAGGATGCTGCCGACACCCAGCGTTCCGGCTTTTGTCGGTGCGTGGAGGCGCGACATGGGGTTGTTGAGCTTGATCAGACCGTAGCCGCCGACCAGCGTGAAGAAGGCCCCCGCGATCAACAGCACGGCGACAACGATTTCGACTGCGCTTGCCTCGTTCATTCGATCACATCCCGGCGCAGAAGGAAGCGGGCGAAGGCCACGGTTGAGATAAAGCCCACCATGGCTATGAGGAGTGCCGCCTCGAAAAACACTTGGGTCTTGTTGACCATGCCATAAAGCACAATCAGAGAGACCGCATTGATCGAAATAGTATCGAGCGAGAGCACGCGATCGCCCATGTAGGGCCCCCGCAGCAAGCGGTACATGCACAGCACCATCGTCAGGGCGACGGCCCCGATGGTTATGTAGAGCGCGTAAGTCATCAGCATGGGAATATCTCCATCAGGCGAGCTTCGTAGCGTTTCTTGATCTCATCGCGCACCGCATCCGGGTCAGGCGCGTGAAGGGCATGGACAAGCAGAGCCGTACCGTCTTCTGACAAGTCCGCGGACAAGGTGCCGGGCGTCAGCGTGATCGTACTGGCCAGCACGGCGATCGCTTCGGGTGTGCGCAGCTCCAGCGGGATTTTGATCCAGTTGGGCTGCATGTTTTGGTTGCTTTTGAATAGCACGATCATGGCCACTTCGACATTGGCCACGATGATGTCCCAAACCACCAGTCCGAAATAGCTGAAGAGCCGCCACGGTCGCGT
>CAKZYL010000060.1 GCA_937884705.1 uncultured Roseovarius sp.
GTGAGGCCGTGCCGCTCAAGCGCGTGTTTGGCGGCGATGGCCACATTCCCGAAGAAGCAAAAGCCCATAGGTGTGGCCGTCTCGGCGTGGTGCCCCGGGGGCCGGCAGGCGACGAACACGTTGTCAGCAGCGCCTTCCATGACCATATCTACGGCCTTAACCGCGCCGCCCACGGCCCGGCGGGCTGCGATGTAGGAACCTGGTGACATGTGGGTGTCGGCATCGATTTGAACGAAGCCCTCGGATGGGGAAGCGCTTGCGATTTTTGCGATGTAGCTGGCCGGATGACAGAGCTGAATGTCCTCATCCGTGCACTCAGGTGCCTCCGCGCGCAAAAGCTCTTTGCCGTTGAGAGCGGGCATCAGATGCTCTAGGCGCGCCACGCGCTCGGGATGACCGGGCGGGGTGACGTGATTGAGAAAATCGTCATGGGTGATCAACGCTGTAGTCATCTTCGGCCTCCGGGTCAGTGCGGTGAGCCTAAGGGATGTCGGCGGCTTGTCCAGAAGTAAACTGATCAAGAAAGACCAATAGAATTCTGGGTTTAAGACCGCTTGTGACGCGGCCGCAGAAGGAGGGCGGAGATGCGCTTAACCAGAGGCCGAAAACCGTGCTCCCGAGAGTTAGAAAGACGGCCTATAGGCCGCCTTTCTTCATGTGCTTTTGGGGGATGCGCTTTAGGGCACGAAACCGATCCAGAACTTCATTCTTGCACTATACTTCGCTTTCGAGCTCTTTTTGTTTCTGTATTTGGTGTATTCTGAAGACGCGTTAATGATGTCGGTGGCCAATCCTGGTTTATGCTTCTTTGGGTCGAGGCGCCCTCCGATTATCCCGAATTGAATTTTATCGAGAGTGTCGCGTATGTGACTTTGGCCCGCCTTTCGCTCTTGATGCATCCGTTCGAGCAGGCGCTTCATTCTGGATTTGCTAGAGGTGTAGTAACCCATGCCTCTTGTGCGGTAGTTGTCCTCGACAGTTTCGGCGTAAATCTCGAACTTTGACTTCTTTTTCGTCTTCTTGCTGGATCCGCCCGTGGATTTTGGTTTGACCGATTTGCGGTCACCGCCGCCGTCACCACCTGCAAAAGCTGGTGCTGTGCTGCTGAAAAGAGCCGCTGCTGCGAGTGTGGACAAGAAGCCCCGTCTGGACATTGCGTTTGACACTTTCATCTCCGTTTTCTCAAGCAATTAAGTTGCTTGGCTGCGTTACGATGATGGGTCGCGTTCGGCCGGCAAAAGGTTCAATGGAAAACTTCAATTCTTTGCGGAAATGGCCAAAACATTGTTTTAAATAAATTTTTATGCTGCAGTGGTGCACGATGCGCCCTCCAGATCGAAGGGGGCCTGCGGCGATGACCCGGAGAGCATCGCGCTGACCTTTGAAAGATCGCACCTGTGTGCATGTCTCTGTGCCTCATTGAGTGGCGCAAAAGGGCCACGGGCCACGAAGGGACCTCAGGTTTCATTGAAATGTCACGGATCGGTTGTTAACTTAGACGTATGCCCAGCACCGGGGCAGCGCGGTGCGTAACCCAAAGGAGGCAACGGTTCTGTCTTTTACGGCTGATGCGGCGATGACCGCAGACAACAGCGCACCCATTGCGGTGCCACCAAGCGCTTCAAGCGAGGAACAGCTGACGCGCATTCTTTCTTCCCTAACAGACGACAAAGCCGAAGACATCGTGCAGATCGACCTGCGCGGGAAAACGGCGATTGGTGATTACATGGTGATCTGTTCGGGCCGTTCGACGCGTCAGGTGACGGCGCTGTCCGAAAAACTGGCGGAACGGTTGAAGTCGGAACTGGGCGTACTGACCAAGGTCGAGGGCAAAGAGACCGGGGACTGGGTTCTTTTGGACACGGGCGATGTGATCGTCCATGTGTTCCGCCCCGAAGTGCGGGAATTCTACCAGCTTGAAAAGATGTGGATGCCGGGCCCGAAGACGGCCGCTAAGTAACCGACTATGCGGGTTCATGTTTGCGCTGTGGGCCGCCTGAAAGCGGGACCGGAGCGCACGCTCATTGATGACTATCTAGGGCGGTTTGATCGGACCGGACGCGCGCTCGGGCTCGGGCCGCATGCGATGCATGAGGTGGATGAGCGTAAGGCCAGCCATATGGCCGGAGAGGCGGAACTGCTGGAAAAGGCGCTGCCAGACGGCGTCTTGCGCGTTGTCTTGGATGAGCGCGGTAAGGTACTGAGCTCTGTTCAGTTCGCGGATACGCTGGCCCGGTGGCGCGATGATGGTCGCGGAGATGTGGCCTTTGTCATCGGCGGGGCTGACGGGCTTGAGCCTCAGTTTCGAGCCAGCGCAGATATGGCGATGTCCTTTGGTAAGATGGTGTGGCCACATATGCTGGCACGCGTGATGCTGAGTGAGCAGCTCTACCGTGCGGCAACGATACTGGCGGGGACGCCCTATCATCGGGTCTAGAGCGCTTCATCATTGACAACAGTTGAACAAACGTTTAATTGTTTGTTATGAACGAACTGGATCTCAATCTGGATCAAATCACAGAGCTGGCAGAGACCTTTGGTCTGCTGGCAGACCCGACGCGTCTGTCGATTGTTGTTGCCTGTATGGATCAGGAACGCGCGGCGGGCGAGATTGCCGAGACGCTCGGCTCATCGCCGTCATTGGTCAGTCATCACCTCAGGCTGCTAAGGTCTGCGCGGATCTTGAAGGCGGACAGACGTGGCAAGCAGGTCTTTTACTCGATGGCCGATGCTTGCGTGCACAGCGTCCTGAAGATCATGATTGAGCACCTCTTTGACCACCACCATGACGAAACCCTGGAAGCCTGAAGGATCAAAACCATGCCGACAGTCACTCAACAAAAATGCGCCTGCGACACCTGCGTTTGCATCGTTGACATCAATGATGCGATCAAAAAGGACGACAAGAACTACTGCAGTGATGCCTGTGCCGACGGCCACCCCGACGGCTCTGGCTGCGGTCATACGGGTTGCGCCTGCGACGCGTGAAACCCAGAACCCCAAAATACAAAAGCCGCGGATCCTGTCCGCGGCTTTCTAGTTTCTTAGATCTGGTGCTTACTGACCGTTCAGCGCGTTCAGACCCTTGAGGATGTCGATGGCGTAGGCCAGCTGATAATCCTCTTCGCGCAGCTCTGCGACCTCTTCGGCGCGCTTGAGATCTTCTTCGATCATGCGCATCTCTTCTTCGCTGAGGCTGTCATTGTCGAGGCGGCCCCGCAGCTCGGCCTCGGAGCGGCGCGTGCGGGTTTCTTCCTCCTCTTCATCGACCTCTGCGAGGCGAGGCTGTTCCACGAAGATATCCGGGGACACACCCAAAGCCTGGATCGAACGACCGGACGGCGTGTAGTAGCGTGCGGTTGTCAGGCGCATGGCGCCGTCGCCGCGCAATGGCATCACCGTCTGAACGGAGCCTTTGCCAAAGCTCTTTGTTCCTACGACGATCGCGCGGCGGTGATCTTGCAGCGCGCCCGCCACGATCTCAGAGGCGCTGGCAGAGCCGCCATTGATCAGCACGACCATGGGCAACCCTTCGGCCAAGTCGCCTTCGCTCGCGTTGAAGCGTTCCCCGTCCTGGGGATCGCGGCCACGGGTGCTGACAATCTCGCCTTTGTCGAGGAACGCGTCCGACACTTTGATCGCCTGGTTCAGCAAACCGCCGGGATTGTTGCGCAGGTCAAGCACGATGCCCGAAACGGAATCTTTGCCTCCAGCCTCTTCGATCTGTTCGTTCAGACCACTTTCCAGGTTGCGGAAGGTTTGATCGTTAAACGTGGTGACGCGCAGCACCACGGCGTCACGCTCGGTGCGTGCGCGCACGGCAGTTAGCTTGATGGTGTCGCGGATGATTGAGATATCAAAAGGCTCCGCCTCACCCTCACGAACGACGGTGATCACGATCTCGGACCCGACCGGGCCACGCATCATATCGACGGCATCATTCAACGTCAGGCCGAGCACGCTTTCACCATCCACGTGGGTGATGAAATCTCCGGCCTCGACACCGGCCTCATCGGCGGGCGTGCCGTCCATCGGCGCCACAACCTTCACGAAACCCTCTTCCTGGGTCACCTCGATACCAAGGCCGCCGAACTCACCACGTGTCTGCACGCGCATATCTGCCGCATCGTCGGGGGACAGATAGCTGGAATGCGGATCAAGCGAGGTCAGCATACCGTTGATGGCGGCGTCGATCAGTTCGCTCTCATCCACCTCTTCCACGTATTGTGAGCGGATCCTCTCGAAAATATCGCCGAAAAGGTCCAGCTGCTCATACACGTTGGTGCTTTTTTCTGCTTCCTGAGCCAAGAGCGGCGCGGCAACTTGGGTGGTTACGATGACGCTCGTGAGAGTGCCAGCCACGGCAGCCATCAGAAACTTTTTCATACCTGAGTTCATCCTCTGTCAGTCTTGAACCAGAGCTCCGGATTGACCGGCTCGTTCTGCTCCCGAATTTCTATGTAGAGCGTCTCGGAGTTTTCTAAACCTGCGCTCGCTTCACTGCGGGGCACAAGCCCGTCATCTCCTGTATCCGGTCCTGGCATCAGGCCGACCGGGCTGCCCCCTGGCAGCACTTCTCCCGCAGTACCATAGACCACATCGAGCCCCGCGATCACAAGCAAAATACCGGCCTCTGGCTCCAATATGATCACGTTCCCGTAATCAAGGAGTGGACCGCGATACCGGATGGTTGCAGGGGCCGGCGTTGTCACAAGCGCGCGCGGTCGTGTTGCCATAACTATGCCGGGCCGGGTGATACCAGCGGCGTCCGCCTCACCTGCGCGTCGCAGGATCGCGCCCGCCACCGGGAGCGGCAGGGCGCCTTTGCGATTTGAGATCCCTGGCAGGCTGGTGGTCACTTCATTCACGGCGATTTGGCTGAGCCCACTGGCGAACCCTTCAAGCGTTTCCGTGGACGCGATGAGGAGGGCGGTCTTCACTGGATCTTCGGTGAAACGACGGGGTAGATCCGTGCGGTCAGCGATGGCCTGGCTCAGATTGGATCGGGCCGCTTGAACGCCTTGCAGCCCCTCTTCGAGTTTGTTTGCCGCGCTTTGCTGCAGCGCGCGGAGCACAGAGATTTCGCGCAGATCGTCGCGCAGGTCGCCAACTTTGGCCTCGAGCGCGGGTGTGATATCTGCCACGATCATGCCAGAGCGCGCCGTGCCCACCGGCCCCGAGGGATGCAACAAAAGCACGGGCGAGGGATTGGCGCCCATGCTTTGCAGCGCGCCCAAAAGCCGGGCGATCTCGGTCTCGCGGGACGCCAGTTCGCGGGCGAGCACATCTTCGCGAATGGCCGCGCGGCGCAAGCCATTGCGCATCGCTTCCAGCCCGTCCTCAAAAGCGCGAATGGTTTCTGTCAGGGCGCGCACCCGGTCGCGGGCGCTTTCGGCCTGGTCAAGAAGCTCGCCGGCCTGGGTCAACCTGTCGGCGGCGCCGCGCGCGGCAGTGGCCGGATCGCTCTCCTGTGCTACAGCAGCCCCTGTCACTGCCAGGGTGACGGCAAGTGTCAAGGAGAGCGCGCGTAAGATCATGTGATAAGAGACTGTCCTGTCATTTCTGGCGGCACATCCAAAGACATGAGGTTTAGAACGGTCGGCGCAAGGTCTGCAAGCCGCCCTGAGCGAAGTTTAGCGCCTTGTGGTCCGCCTGCCAGAATAACTGGCACGGGATTGAGCGTGTGAGCTGTATGAGGCGCACCTGTGACGGGATCAATCATCACCTCGCAATTGCCGTGATCCGCAGCCACGATCATCGCGCCGCCAGCGGTTTCAAGCGCCGTCAACACGCGTCCCAATCCGTCATCAACGGCTTCGCAGGCCGCGATGGCCGCGCCGAGATCTCCGGTATGTCCAACCATATCGGGGTTGGCGTAGTTCACGACGATAAGGTCATACCCATCCTGAATGGCCCCAACGACCTGATCGGTGACACTGGCGGCCGACATCTCCGGCTGCTGGTCATAGGTCGGGACTTTGGGTGAAGGCGACATATGGCGCACTTCACCCGGTTCGGGCTCCTCTTTGCCGCCGTTTAGGAAGAAAGTGACATGCGGGTACTTCTCTGTCTCGGCAGTGTGGAATTGACGCAAACCTTTGGACCCGACCCATTCGCTGAGCGTGTTTGCCGGGCGCTCATCGGGAAAAATGCAGTCCATATAGGCGCTGTGATCGTCAGAGTATTCCGTGAAGCCGCTCACGATCGCAAAGCTGGGGCGAGGCCCGGTATCGAACTTGTCGAAATCAGGATCCGCGAAAGAGGCCATGATCGCACGGGCCCGATCCGCGCGGAAGTTGAGGCAGAGGATGCCATCGCCATCATGCATGCCTTGATAGTCGCCCAACACACGCGGTTTCATGAATTCATCCGTGCGGCCTTTGCCATAGGCATCAGAGATCCCCTGCGCCGCGTTCTCAGCAGTGTAGCCCTGGCCATTGCAAAGCGCTTGATAGGCCAGCTCCACGCGTTCCCAGTTGTTGTCCCGGTCCATAGCGTAGTAGCGCCCGGACACCGTGGCGATAAACGCGTTGTCCGGCAAAGCACGATCCAGCGCTTCGAGGTAGGATTTGGCCGAAACGGGCGCCACATCGCGCCCATCGGTGAAGGCGTGTATGGCGACGGTCAGCCCCTGTTCGGTGAGCATTTTGGCGGTCGCGATCATATGGGCGATGTGCGAATGCACGCCGCCGTCTGACAGAATGCCCAAAAGATGCGCCACGCCACCGCTGGCCTTGAGCGCATCTACAAACCGCTCCACCCCGGGCAGGGTCGCGAATGCACCTGTCTCAATGGCGTGGTCGATCCGGCGCAGATCCATTTCGACAACGCGGCCCGCACCTATGTTGATATGGCCCACCTCGGAGTTTCCCATCTGTCCTTCTGGAAGACCCACATCGTGCCCGTGCGTGATCAGCGTGGCATTGGGCCAGGTCTGCATCAGTCGATCAAAATGCGGTGTGCTTGCCAGTGCGGGTGCGTTAGCCGCCAGATCATCTGAGAGACCCCAGCCATCAAGAATGCACAACACGACCGGTTTTGGGGTGCTCATGACGCAATACCCTTAACTTACTTCCTTGCGGGCATCTCTAGAGGCTCCTGCATGGGGGTGAAAGAGCGTTTGCGCTATCGTTTCCGCAAAGGGGAAGATCGCGTAATTGACCGATGATTGGGCGGACAAAATGGGCGTTTTTTAGGACTACGCGCAGTTTTTGAGATCAGTCTTCGATCTCGGCGCGGCGGCTGGCGCGGCTTGTCGGGGGGGCGCCGAGCGGGGGAACACCCAGTTGTCTGCGCACCCAATCTTGGAACAAGAACACCTCATATTCCTCTTGCATCAAAACACCGCGTTCGAACCTTTCTGAGGCCATACCCGCCTGATTGAGCTCACTTGCTGCGCCATCCTGATCGAGCACGATCTTTCCAAAAGTCACAATAGGCTCCATGTCGAAATCAGGCGCGTTCATCATTTCAGGGTGGAAGAGCCAATCGACAGAAAGCTGCATTGTCTGAGGCGTGAGCGGTGTGATCTGAACGGAGCGCACATAGTCGGCATGATGGGCAATGAAAACCGACGGCACGATCGTCACATAGCGCTGTCCGGTCTCCACATCCTCGTCAGTGAGCCCCGGCAAACGACCCAAGGCAGAGCCATCCATCGACCAAGACTGCGCGCCTTCGCGCAAGCCGCCGCCAATTGGAGGCGTGTCGTCATCGGCATGCTCTTTCCAATTCGGATCGTCCCGCCGCGCCATGATGGCGCGTCCGTAGATGGGGACAAGGTCACTGAGTTCAGGATGGATGTTGGGGCAGTGCAGGCATTCATTGAAGTTCTCCCAGAACACTTTCCAATTGCAGTTCAGCACCTTGGTGTAATTGTGGCCCACGCGCATATCCGTGAGCGGCCAGTTCGCCACGTATCCCGTTTCCGCGCCGAAGAGAGTTTCGAAATCCTGCGCGTCAGGATCTAGATTGACAAAGACAAAGCCGCCCCACTCAGCAAGAGACACGCGCAAAAGCAGGTAGTCCTCTTTGTCGAACCCGGCCACATCCCGCATCGGGCCAGTGCCGCGCAAACGCCCCGTCAGATCATAGACCCATTGGTGATAGGGACAGGTGATCAGGTATTTGTTGAGCTTGCCCTCTGGTTCTGTGCAGAGGATCGAGCCGCGGTGGCGGCAGGTGTTGAAATAGCCTTGCAAGCGTCCGTCCCGATCCCGAATGACAAGGATGGGTTGCCCGGCGACCCTGAACGTCCGATACGCGCGTGGCTCTGGAAGGCTTTCGGCCCGACACAGATACACCCAGTTGCGGGCGAAGACGTGTCGCAGCTCTTTTTCGAAGTGGTCTGGATCGCGATACCAGGACGCGGGCAAAGACGGTTGCGCCCGTGTGAGCCCGTTGAAATCGCTTGCGAGGACTGGATGATCATCCATCATGCTTGCTCCGATCACCCGAAAGCCTGCCA
>CAKZYL010000061.1 GCA_937884705.1 uncultured Roseovarius sp.
CGGCGTCCGGATCGGCATCGCGTGTCAGTCGTTCCTCTCCGGCGAGGCACACAAAGCGCTTCCCGCGCATGCGCCCGATCAGCGTCAGCCCGACCTCGCGCGCGATCTCTACCCCCCTAGCCGTGAACCCGGATCTGGAGGCCAGCGCGGGTATGCCCATCATCGCGGTCTTGATCACCATCTCCGAGGTCAACCGGCCCGTGGTGTAGAGCAACTTGTCAGAAGCTGTGACACCTTCCATGTGCATCCAGCCCGCAATCTTATCGACGGCATTGTGCCGCCCCACATCCTCCATGTAGACCAGCGGCCGATCGCCTTGACACAGAACGGTCCCGTGGATTGCGCCTGCTTCGAGATAAAGTGACGGGGTGCGGTTGATCTGTGCAGCAAGCGTATAGAGATCTGAGGTTTTGACAGGCAAATCCGGCAGAGTGACACCCTCAAGCCCTTCCATCATATCGCCAAACACGGTGCCCACAGCGCAGCCCGAAGTGCGCGTTTTTTTCTTCAGTTTCTCTTCGTAAGTCGTCTGCCCATCGGTGCGAACGACCACGGTTTCCAGCTCTTCGTCATAGTCCACGCCCTGCACAATCTCATCGTCGGCAAGCATGCCCTGATTGCGCAAAAACCCGACCGCCAGGTACTCAGGATAGTCGCCAATGGTCATCGCAGTGACAATCTCCTGCCCGTTCAGGAAAATCGTCAGCGGTCGTTCTTCAACCACAGAGATCTGCGTGTCTTTGCCATCGTGATCCACGCCTTCGACCACCCGCGTCAGGCGCGGCGCAGTGGGATCTGGCGCAATAAGATAACTCAAAATCTCGTGTTCAACGGCCAATTGCATCTCCCGGCGCGACAGGCTAGCGAGGGTTACCGCACTCTAAGGTCTTCTGATGCCAAGGCAAACCACCAAATCACCGTTCTGGATGGGCTGTCGAGACGCGGCCCCTTTCCTTTTGGTGGTCGGCCCCTTTGCCGTTCTCTTTGGTGTCTTGGCCACCGAGGCTGGTCTCAATGTGGTTGAGACCATGACGTTTTCCTTTCTCGTGATCGCAGGCGCCGCACAGCTGACCGGTTTGCAATTGATGGTCGAACAGGCGCCTGTTTTGGTGGTGTTGGCCTCGGCCTTGGCGGTGAACCTGCGCATGGCGATGTATTCGGCATCTCTCACACCGTATCTGGGTGGCGCCTCTCTTTGGACCCGCGCGTTCGCGGCGTATTTCATCGTGGATCAAAGCTATGGCTTGTCGATCCTGAAGTTTGAGCAGAACCCGGATTGGTCTTTGCAGGAGCGCCTAGCCTATTTCTGGGGAACTGTCGCGCCTGTCTGCCCGTTTTGGTATGTTTTCACGCTAGTGGGCGCGCTGCTTGGTACGTCCATTCCAGAAAGCTTCGCGCTCGATTTCGCCTTGCCGATTTGCTTCCTCGCCATAATCACACCGATGCTGCGCTCCCGTGCGCATATCGCCGCCGCCTTGGTTTCCATAGTCGTTGCCTTGGTGTTTGCATGGCTGCCCTACAATCTCGGCCTGCTGGTGGCGGGCCTTGCGGGCATGATGACAGGCGCTGAGATTGAACGCCGCACAGAGCTTGCCCATGATTGATCAAACCACTCTATGGATCGTGATCGTGGGCCTTGGCGTGGGCAGCTACCTGTTCCGCTTTGGCTTTATTGGGATCATCGGCGATCGTAATCTGCCGCCCTGGATCCTGCGCCATCTCAGATACACCGCTGTCGCGGTTCTCCCCGGCCTTGTTGCGCCTTTGGTGCTTTGGCCGCCAGCCACGGGTGGAGAGCTTGACGCCCCACGTCTTGTGGCAGCCGTCGTCACGATCATCGTCGGGCTTAAGACGCGCAATCCACTGGTGGCAATTGGGTTCGGGGCCGTGACCCTTTATGGCGGGCTTTACTTGGCGGGCTGAGCTCCGTTGTGGATGCCAAACCTATCTGTCAAAGTGCCGTGATCACCCAACAGGAAGACCGCCATGCCCTACCCAGATTTCATCCAAGAGTTTCGCGCCATTGATGTGCCATTTCCAGAGGACGTCGTTCAAACGAATGTCGTGCGCTCAGAACAGGGTCTCGTCGCGTTCTTCACGTTCCACAAGGACATGGAATTGCCTCCGCATTCTCACGGCGCGCAGTGGGGCACGGTTGTTGAAGGCGAGATTGAGTTCACTATTGGCGGTGAGACGAGCATTTTTGGCCCGGGCGACAGCTACTCTATTCCATCAGGCGTCGAGCACGGGGCGCAGATCAAAGCCGGCACGCGGGTGATTGACGTCTTCGAAGAACCGGACAGATACAAACTCAAGTAACGGCCGAGCGCCCGATGGAGAGCCAGATAAGACCCAGCGTTACGGTATGACACGCGACAACAAACAGGTTTGTTGCGACGACGGGATGGTCCACGGATCCGACAGTGATCGGCGTGATGATCTTGTAGACAACCTGCACCAGCAGGAGCGCCGCCACGCCGGTAGGGATCTTCCAGATCAGCAAGGCACATGAGACCAGAAGGATCGCGAGATAGACGGACAGCAGAATGTCCCGTGCCGGTGACCTTTCGCCATATGCCTGATCCGCCCAGGTCGCCCCAGTGATCAGACCCAGAGTGACCGGGATCAATATTACGATGTTGAGCATCAGGGATACCGTAATCATCAAGTTCATCGCTGCTTCTCCAATCGCTGGGTTTAGGCGCGAACCCTGCCCGCTTTTGCGAGGCCTTAGGGGTACGTCTTCTACAACAAAGCCTTTGGTGTTCCGGCATGAGTGGCGCCGTCATTGAATGTGTCGTCAACGCATTGAATCGCCTAAGGTGATGTATGGCCAACCGAGTATCAGACCAGTCTTTCTATGTTGATCTGCCAAAGCATGCGGATTTCACGACGCTGTCGGATGATGCAAACTTTCAGTCTTTGCCGCAGGACTGGTGGATCGGGACGTCGGACATTAAAGGATCGACCAAAGCCGTCCAAGACGGTCTTTACAAGACCGTGAACATGGTCGCTGCTGCTGTCATTTCTGCCCAGATCAATGCGCATGGTGGCGCCCCCTTCCCGTTCATCTTTGGAGGCGATGGGGCAAGTTTCGCAGTACCGCCCGCTTGGAAAGCTCGAGCATGTTCTGCCCTGACTGCCGTCAGGCATTGGGCCCGTGAGGAATTCGGGATGGATCTGCGCGTGGGCATGGTCTCCGTCTCAGATGCGCTGTCTGCAGGGTTCGACGTCAAAGTGGCGCGGTTTCAGGTGTCCGACGGGGTGGATTACGCGATGTTTGCAGGTGGCGGGCTCAGTTGGGCCGAAGCCCAGATGAAAGCGGGCAGGCACTCCCTTCCTGAAGCGTCCGCCGGTGCAAAGCCGGATCTGACCGGCCTCTCATGCCGCTGGAGCCACATGCCCAGCAAGCACGGTGTGATCTTGTCGATTGTCGCGATGCAACAAGAGGACGCGCCACTCCAGAGGTTCGCCGAATTGATGTCCCAAATCCTTGCGCTGACAAGCCGTCTGGACGCCAACGGCCATCCGTCGGCAAAAGAGGGCCCCGGCATCAAGTGGCCACCGGCTGGTGCCACACTCGAAGCGCATGCGCAGCGCGGCACGGGTGGCTTGGGCAAAGCGCGCCGCAAAGCGCTTTTTGAGAGTTTGCTGGCCTGGGTGCTCATCAAAACCGGGATAAAGCTGGGCGGCTTTGACGCGCGAAGATATCGCCGCGTCGTCGGCGACAACGCCGATTTTCGCAAGTTTGAGGACGGTCTGAAAATGACACTGGATTGCGACCGCGAAACCGAAGCGCAACTGCGCGCTTTACTGGCCCAGGGCGAGGAAGAGGGCATCATCAAATATGGTTTGCACGCGCAATCCGAAGCGATGATGACCTGCATTGTGCCCTCAATCCTTGAGGACAATCACGTCCACTTTGTCGATGGGGCCTCTGGCGGCTACACCGCAGCGGCCATGGCTTTGAAAGACAGCGCTTAGTGGTGTTTTGAACGCATTTACCGCTCGTCATATCCCTTCTTTTGGGCCCGATAGAGCTGCGCATAAAGCCCGTTATTGTCCAACAAAGCCTCATGCTTTCCTTGCTCGACCAATTGGCCCGCCTCCAGCACGAAGATCTGATCTGCGTCCGCTACCGATGACAAACGGTGCGCCACAACGATCGTGGTCTTGCCTTTGGTCAACCGATCCAGCGCGGCCCTGATCCGTTCCTCCGTGGCCTGATCCAAGGCGGAGGTGGCCTCATCCAAAAGCAAGATCGGCGCATCACGCAGAAAGGCGCGCGCAATCGCGATCCGCTGTTTCTGGCCGCCCGACAGCTGCGCGCCCTTTGGCCCCACGGGTGCGTCGCCCCGGCGTCGGATCAGATCTGCAATCTCGGCATTTTCGGCGGCTTGCCAGACCTCTTCGTCGCTGGCGTCGGGGTTCACGTAGCGAATGTTCTCCCAGATCGAATTGTTGAAGATCACGATGTCCTGCGCCACCACGGAGAACGACCCGCGCAGCGCGCTCACCTTGAGGCCATATATAGCCTGGCCGCCAAAATCGATCTGACCGCCCGTCACATCATACAGGCGGGAAAGCAGCGACAGGATAGTCGTTTTCCCTGATCCGGTCGCCCCGACAATCGCGGAAACGCGGCCGCCCTTGAATGTCATGTTCAGCCCATCAAAGAGAGGTTGATCCTCGCTATAGGCAAAAGACACGTCCCTGAGCGCAATATCCGCGCCGGTATCGAACTCTGAGACCGCGCCGGATGTGTCCGTAATAGAGGGTGTTTCATAATAGAGGCTACGAATCCGATCGAGCAGGACCAGGTTGCTCTGAAGGGAGCCAAAGAACTGCGCCAGCAATCGCGCCGGGTCAAACACCATGACCATGCCCAAAAGGAAGGTGATGATACCTGCGCCATCCACGTCAAACGCAGGCGAGAGCACCATGTATCCCCCACCGCCAATGACCAGCACATAGACAAAGGCCGAGCTCAGATCGATGGACGGCATTACAAGGGCCTGCGTAATCTGCACCCGGCTCATCAAATCGCGAATGCTGCCTGTCCCTTGCATAAGGCGGCCGGCCTCAACCTCCTCCTGGCTGGCGATTTTGACGGTGCGCATGCCGTTCACCGTCTCCTCGATCCCGTTCATGTAATCGCCAAGCGCCGTTTCGGCCTCACCTTGCACGCGCTTCACGCGGTCTGAGACGAAATTCATCACCCAGATGATGAAGGGCAAAACAACCACTGCCGTGCCAAAGAGGATCGGGTTCTTCCAGATCAGATATCCCGACACGATCAAAACCGTGACCGCATCGCGCACCGCGCCCGCCGTGGCCAGACCCACAAATGTGCCCAAAAGCTGGGTCTGCGTGACCAGTTTATGGATGATGTCGCCCGATTTGGTGCGCTCAAAATAGGCCAGATCAAGCGACATGAGGTGCCCGATCAAATCACGCCGCATCTCAAAGATTGCTTGATTTGCAATCCGAACGGTCACCAGCGGCACCAGGAAAGACATCAAACCGCGCACAGCAAAGAGGAAAAAGACCACGATGCAGACCATGACCAATTCGCGCATCGCACCGGCTTCAAAGATCACACGCAGGCCGTTTTCTGTCATCGACAGAAACTGCTGGTAGACAAAGCCCTGAGCAAGGATCATCCCCAGAACCACCAGGAGCCAGCCCGAGTGTTTTTTCAGGTAGCTGTGCCAGAACCAGCGGATGTTATCGCGATCCGTCTCGGAATAGAGCGGTTGGCGCTTGTTGCGTGTTGTCTTGCTCATGCACTCATCGCATTTGAACCCGTTCAGCCCGCTATAGTGCCTGCGTCGGAAAAGGTCAGCCCTTCAAATGCGCGCGCAACCAACCGCGTCAGTCCGCTTCAAACGCCAACATAGCGATCGACGATGGAATGATCGGCACGCAACGCCTCTGCTGACATCACTTCGCCGTTGCGTCCGTTTTCTATGAAGGC
>CAKZYL010000062.1 GCA_937884705.1 uncultured Roseovarius sp.
GCAGAGAGTTACCTGCACGCCGATCGCATTATCGAGGCGGCCAAGGCCACTGGGGCGCAAGCGATCCATCCGGGCTATGGCTTTCTGAGCGAGAACCCAGACTTCGTTGAGGCGGTTGGCGCCGCGGGGCTGACCTTTATCGGGCCGTCTGCGGAGGCGATCCGAGCTATGGGGTTGAAAGACGCAGCCAAAGCGCTCATGCAAGAGGCCGGTGTGCCGGTCGTGCCGGGCTACCAAGGCAACATTCAAGACGATGCACACCTCTCTGAAGAAGCAAAGAAAATCGGCTATCCGGTGCTGATCAAGGCAGTGGCGGGCGGCGGCGGCAAGGGCATGCGCCTTGTCGAGGCGCAAGATGCATTTGCAGCAGCGCTGGCCGCGGCCCGAGGCGAGGCGCGGACAGCGTTTGGCAATGATGCTGTGCTCATCGAGAAATTCGTGGGCAAGCCGCGCCACATTGAAGTGCAGATTTTTGGCGATGGCACGTCCGCTGTGCATCTTTTTGAACGCGATTGCTCGCTGCAGCGACGCCATCAGAAGGTCATTGAGGAAGCGCCCGCGCCGGGGCTCACGGAGGCCATGCGCGCCACTATGGGGGCGGCCGCCGTAAGGGCTGCTGAGGCGATTGGCTATGCCGGTGCGGGCACGGTGGAGTTCATCGTCGACAGCGCTGAAGGGCTGCGCGAGGACAGTTTCTTTTTCATGGAGATGAACACCCGGCTGCAAGTGGAACATCCCGTGACCGAAGCGATCACCGGCGTTGATCTGGTGGAATGGCAGCTGCGGGTGGCCAGCGGTGAGGGCCTGCCCATGACGCAAGAGGATCTGTCAATCACCGGGCACGCCTTCGAGGCGCGACTTTATGCAGAAGACGTGCCGAAGGGCTTTCTGCCCGCAACAGGCCGCCTTTCTCATCTGGTATTTCCAAAGCATATACGTGCGGATACGGGCGTTTCTTCAGGTGATGAGATTTCCCCGTTCTATGATCCCATGATCGCCAAATTGGTGTCTCACGGCCCGACCCGCGAAACCGCGTTGCGTGAGCTGTCAAGCGGGCTCAAGGCGTGTCAGGTGGCGGGAACGGTCACCAACTTGGCGTTTCTTGGCGCGCTGACGGAGCATGCGGGTTTTGCCTCAGGGGACGTGGATACTGGGCTGATCGGGCGGGATCTGGACAGTCTTGTGCGCGTGCCGAAGGTGACGCCTGAGGATGTGGCGCTGGCTGTGTTGGCCGCTGATGGTCTCTTGGAGAGATCTGAGCCTGACACCGGGTTTGCCCTTTGGGCGCCGCTTTGGCGGACGGTGGGTTTGCGGTATGATGACACAGAGATAACGGCCAAAGTGGCCAGCCTATCTGCCGACGCCCATGATGTGGCGTTGGATGAGGGCCTTGTCTCTGCGCGTCGGGTGTGCGGGCATTGGATGGTCAATGACCGCCGGGCGCCTGCAACGGCCGTGACGGCGACGCATGTCACGGTTTTCCGGGATTACGGGATCACCTTTGAGCGGGTCGATCCCCTGGCAAGGGCCACAACGGCGGATGACACCGGCAATGCGATCACGGCACCAATGCCGGGATTGGTCAAACTCATGGCGGCGTCCGTCGGGCAACAGGTTCAAAAGGGAGAGCGGCTTGCCGTTTTGGAGGCCATGAAGATGGAGCATGCCTTGTTGGCCGGCACTGACGGCATCGTGGCCGCGATCCTGGTGGAGGAGGGCGCGCAGGTTGCCGCAGGAGCGCCGATGATCCTTTTGGAGGATCCGACGTGACGCAATGGGTCCTCTATGGCGATGTCTTCAGCGTTTATACCCGCACGGCGCGCATGGTTTTGAGCATAAAGTCGGTGCCGCATCGCATTGTAGAGATTGATCCTTTCGATCCTGATCAAACTGAGAACGTGCGGGCCTTGCATCCTTTCGTGCGGGTCCCGATCCTGCACGTCGATGAGTTTGAACTCTATGAAACCCAGGCCATTCTGGATTATGTCGAGGCGCTCTGCCCGGATCCGCGTTTGTGCCCGGAGGATCCACAGTCTGCAGCCCGCACGCGGCAGGTGATGAGCCTTGCCGACAGCTATCTTTACTGGCCCCTCGTGCGTCAGGCCGCGGTGCAGCACGTGTTCAACCCGCTCCTGGGTGACCCGGTTGATCAAGATGATCTGCAGGCCGGTCTGGATGCTGCTCCGCGCGTGTTGGACGCGCTGGAGGATCTCGCCGCTGAGGGGTTTGTTTTGGGGCCAGGGCAAGCGACGCTTGCGGATTGTCACCTCTGGCCGATGATGGATTATGCGCTCATGGTGCCTGAAATTGCAGAGATGGTCGGGCGACGATCGGCTCTTGCAGCATGGTGTGCGGCGATGTCTGGGCATCCTGCGGCGATCGCCACTGCGCCAGATCTTAAAGCGCTGCGCATCTGATGGCGGAGCATGTCGAGATATTCGAAGTGGGGCCGCGGGACGGGTTACAGAACGAAGCGGAATTTATCGCGACGCGGGATAAGGTCGCGCTCATTGACTGTCTGAGCCGCGCGGGATTTCAGCGCCTCGAAGTGGCCAGTTTTGTGAGCCCGAAATGGGTGCCGCAGATGGCCGACGGGGCGGAGGTGTTGGCCAATATCACCCGGGTAGAGGGGGTGAGCTACGCCGCGCTGACCCCGAATATGCGCGGGTTTGAGGCCGCGTTGGCCGCGGGCGCCAACGAAGTGGCTGTCTTTGGCTCGGCGTCTGAGGGGTTCTCCAAGGCCAATATCAACGCCACGATAGCCGAAAGCCTGCAGCGCTTTGAGCCGATGTTGGCCGCCGGCAAAGCCGCAGGGCTGCCGGTGCGGGGCTACGTGTCTTGCGTGAGTGAGTGCCCCTATGACGGGCCGGTGGCGCCCTCTGCGGTTGC
>CAKZYL010000063.1 GCA_937884705.1 uncultured Roseovarius sp.
CTTCGTCGTGGACGCAGACTGTTTTGCTTAACGAGCGCACGCAAAAAGCCGGCCCGGGCACTTTTCAAAGGGTGTGATGCTTTGGATCGCCTACCGGTAACAACCAGCTTCGGTTTGTGCCGAATAAGTTTTTCAAACGACTATTCACCGCCAATTTAAACCGCAGATGACAAACGCGCCTTGACGAACAGTCACGAGACTGGCATCGGCTTAGAGTCGGATTCCAAACGGGAACTGAATTCGCCAACGAGGTTTGCTCGCAAAGCCTTTGAACCCGCGCCACCCTAGGCCGCACGCCACTGCCAATGCAGACGGTCACGTAGACCCGCAAAGCAGCAGCCACGACCTGTTAGCCAAGAGACGTGCCGACAGTAACCGCAACTCTACAGGAGGGATGCGCCGACTTGTGTGTCCGCATATTGGTTGGGCTGTCATGCCCCAAAACGTTCGGGCATCGGCGAACTCCTGTCGAAATGACAATGGAGCGAACACTATGAAACGCAAAGCTGCTGCTTTGACAGCAATCGCCTGCGCACTTGGAGCTCAGGCACTTGCCGCAGAAACAACCTACCCACTGACCGTGGAAAACTGTGGTCACACGCTGACTTTTGACGAAGCGCCCGACAGCGCCGTGACAGTTGGCCAATCGACCACCGAAATTCTCTATTTGATGGACCAATCGGACAAGGTTGCCGGAACGTCTGTCTGGTTCAACCCGGTCTTGCCCGAGTTCGAAGAGGTCAACAACAAGATCGAACGCCTAGCAGATAATGATCCGAGCTTTGAAACCATCGTGAACAAAAAGCCAGAGCTCGTGACCATCATGTATGAGTGGCACATCGGGCCCGAAGGTCTCATCGCCACGCGCGAGAATTTTCATGACGTCGACGTGCCAACATACGTGATGCTCACCGACTGCGCAGCCAAGGACAACACGGTCGGAATTGATGGCACCCGGTCTGAGCTCTTCTCAACCGAGCTGCTCTACTCCAGCATCAACGACCTGGCGACAATTCTGAACGCGCAGGACAAAGGCAAAACTCTGGTCGACAGCCTCAAAGAGCGTGAGGCCTCTGCCATTGCAAAAGCGCAAGATCTTGCTCTGCCAGAGGGAACATCGGCTGTTTTCTGGTTCTCCTCTGCGGATATGGAAGCTGATCCCTATGTTGCCGGTCAGAAAGGCGTATCAGCGTACATGATGGACAAACTGGGCGTGCAAAATGTGGTTCAGTCTGATGAGGAATGGCCGGTTGTCGGTTGGGAAACCATCGCGAAAGCCGATCCGACCTTTATCGTGATCGCCGAGATGGACCGCCGCCGCTTCCCTGCCGATGATGTGGAGATGAAGCGTCAGTTCCTGCAGAACGATCCGGTGGCCAAAGAGATGACGGCTGTGAAAGAGGGCCGCATCATCACGATCGACGCTCACGCCATGAGCCCGACAGTCCGCGCGATCTTTGCGCTGGATCAGGTCGCAAGCGAACTGCAAGGCTTTGGCCTGACACAATGACGGCGATTGACCGGCCATTTTCAAAACGGCGCCGGTCGTTGCTCCACTGGGGGCTCATTGCGCCCCCAGTGATCCTTGTCGCGCTCATCGCCGGGTCTTCGCTTGGTGAAACGCGCATACCCCTGAGCGTGGTTTTACAGGTCCTAGGTAACAAGGTTTTCGGTGCAGGTTTTCCGGTTGAGAAGATCGATGAGGGTATTGTCTGGAATTACCGTATGGCGCGTGCCGTCGTTGCCGCCAGTTGCGGCGCGGGCCTGGCGCTATCGGGCGTTGT
>CAKZYL010000064.1 GCA_937884705.1 uncultured Roseovarius sp.
TAAAGCTTGTGCAGGGCGTAGTGATCCCAGACAAACGCCTGTGACGGGTTCAGCTTTACCGCCCGCTCCATCAGGTCGGACGCGGCCGCGTGATCGCCAAACCCATAGCCCACGACATGGCCCAAAGCCGCCAGAGCGATGCTGTTGAAGGGGTTCGCTCGCAACACCTGCTCCACCACCGCGCGGGTCTCTTCTTCTTCGTCCGGTGACAGGGCGCCCACATTCTCGCCCAGCTTGAACGAGTAGAGATAGCATTTGAGCGCCGGAAAGATGCTGTTGGGCAACTGTGTCTGCGCATGATCCAGAAGCTCTTGGGCATTTTGCATCGCGTTGTCGTCGAGCCGGAACATCTGGTTGAGCGCCGTAAAGGCGATTTGCTGAGAGTTCTGATCGGGCGTGCGCTGCACTGCCGGGCGATCAAAGAGAGAGCGTATCAGACGATCGACATTCTGAGAGATGAAGCCGGATAGCAAGGTGAGGTCTTCTTCGAAAACGTCTGCGCGCGAGGCCTGGACCGACTGTGACCATTCCAGGATCATCTGCGGGGCGCGATATAAAAACAGAGTGAACGTGATCGCGTCACCCACTTGCAGCGTGCGGATGCGCACGTAGAACTCAACTTCGACCGCGCCGATCAATTGATCGCTTGGCAGACCGGCGTCGCGGAAATCGAAGATGTTGACCTGTTCGAACTCTCTGAGGTTGCGCGCCGTCCCCTCCAGAATGTAGTCGGCCAAATGCGTGGTGCCTTCATCGCAGCCGTGCTGAATGCTGGGCAGATACCCGATGCTGTAATTTGCAGGGCTGAACGCCGACGACCCGGCAATCGTTTCGATGGCGGCAGGCGGTGGCGGCGACGCAGGCACGGGCGCCGGCATCTGCGCGTATTTTTCCTTTTTGTCGTCCCACAGGGACCGCTCTGTGCGCAGCCAATCCTCAAACTCTTCGTCTGCGACATCCATCCCCTCCAGCAACTGCGTCTCGATGGAGAGCGACAGTTTGCGAAAGATGGTGGGATCCTGGTTGAGCGCCATGATATCGATCCACAGCGCGTCGAGGCGCAGACCGATCGACTTGTTGCCAATGACCAGAACCTGATCCACAAGATCGCCGAGGTCGCGTTTGATCTCAAACACGGTTTGACGCAGGTTTGTGGCGGATTTCGCAGTATCGCTGCTGCTCCAAAGACGATCCCGCAGCCATACACGCGTGCGCTCTCCGCGCGGGGCGAGCGCCAGAAGCGCCAGGAGCGCCTGCGCTTTTTGCCCACGCGGTGTCAGACGTTCCTGATTAGGTCCAATAAGCGCAAAAGAGCCCAGAACATGCAGTTGCAAACACGCCTGACCTGACGCGTGATTTGTCTGAGTGTATGTGTCCTGCAAGCCTATCAAAACGGCGCGAACCCCAAATTGCGTAAATCAAACCAATCACCACGAAACATCTTAGATCGTCTGGCAGCTGGTCCGGAGCGTCGTATCTTTCGTCGCTGTGCGGGGGCGGCCAATCGCCTTGAGCACCAATGGTCGAATCATCTTCGAAAAGAGAGCGTTAGTAAATCGTTAGTATTTTGCCAAATCTGGCGCCCAAAGCGACTATAAATTTCGTGCGCTCATAGAGTGAGAGGCGGTGGAAGGATCTGGTTTTCCAGTCTTTTCACGGATCACAGATTTGGGCAGGGCCGCCTAACCTCGACCTAACGTTCACTTTGTCAATCTAAGTCCAGTGCGCCCAGACGATCAGCGTGATCACGGGCCGCTTTGCCGGAAGACCGGCGAGATTGGAGACAAAAGATGAGTGAGCGCGTCAAAATGGCCGATCCCGTAGACTGTAAGCCAAACGCCAGGCTCAATCGCGCGCTTGCCTTTTTGACCTCTCGATCTGCGCCCGGAGAAGATCGGGGTATCCCCTCCCTGACAGCCCCCGGGAAAGAGGGTCTGGAAGGAAACACCACACCACCGTCCCTGGGTGTTTTCCATTCACGCCCACCAAGTGGGCCTGTTGCTTGGATTTCGGTACCTCTCCCTTGCCGAACCCAAGCAGCAGGTCCGCATCTTGGGCGCGCGCAAAGGTCAAGCAGGACACCGCCGTCACTTATTGCGGAGGGTTCGGATCGGCGGCGCGGCTTGCGGCAGTCTTCAGACTTTTCCACCCAAACGGAGGGCGCCGTGACTTTATCACGGCGTTGAACATCAGATGACCCACCACTCAAAGTACGATATCCTCGCCGATCCACGCGCGCTCTTGAACCACCGCCTTGGGGGGGCCGAGCTAACGCTGGCGCAAATCGAAACGTTGCTGGCATGTCATGCAGATATCGTGGCGCGAACCAATCAATTGGAGCCAGAGGCTCTCGCGTCCTACCAAACGCTTTTTGAAAGAGCTGGCTTGGGCACGCTCATGTCGCATTTTGAGAACAAGGGATGGCTGCAATTTGGATTGACCGCGGCGTCCGGCGCGCAAGCCCACCTTTACGCAGCACTCGGGGATTTTCTGGACCGCTCCAAAAACAGAGAGCAAATCAAGAACGCATTCTTTGCGCATAATCCGCCGGGCATTCGTCTGCGCTTACAGGTGGACCCGTTTCGCGTGACATCGCTTGCACATCCAATTTGCGAGATGCTCCAGGGATGGCGCGCCTCGGGACTGATCGAGGCGTACCGCCGCGAAATCTACGAGCCTGAAACGGCGCTTTTTGGCGGCAAGGACTCTATGGACCATGTGCATGCGCTGTTTTCGGAGGAAACGGATTTCTGGCTGCAATTCCATGCAACAGAGTACAACCCCGCTGGCTGCGTGCCGACGGCCCTGATCCTGTTGCACCACATCTTTTCGGGTCTCGAGATCGTAGACTGGGAGGACCTGGTCGTCTGGGAAAAAATGCGCCAAATGACCTTTGGCTCCGCCTCAGCAAACGGACATGACGAGGGTGGCGATCCGCAGCTCCATGCGCAGGAGATTGTCGCACTCTGGAGCAACCCCGATGCGGCACTGGCCGCAGCCAGCCCGGCGCTGACCAACAGGA
>CAKZYL010000065.1 GCA_937884705.1 uncultured Roseovarius sp.
ACGTGAAACAATTCGACGTCTTGGTTATTGGCGGCGGTCACGCCGGTGCTGATGCCGCTCACGCAGCAACCCGGATGGGCGTGCGCACAGGCCTGATCACTCTGAAGAAGGCCTCCATCGGCGTGATGTCTTGTAATCCGGCAATTGGCGGATTGGGCAAAGGCCATCTTGTTCGTGAGATTGATGCGCTGGATGGGGTTATGGGCCGAGTGGCAGACGCTGCGGGCATCCAGTTTCGCCTGTTGAACCGGAGGAAAGGCCCAGCCGTACAAGGCCCCAGGGCGCAGGCTGATCGCAAGATCTATCGCGAAGCAATGCAGTCGGAGATTGCCGTGCAGGCAGGCCTGGAGGTTATTGAGGGCGAGGCAGCTGATTTAATAATGCATGGCGATCGTGTTGCTGGCGTTATCTTAGCTGATGGTTCCCAGATTCCAGCGCATTCGGTTATTCTGACGACAGGTACATTTCTTCGCGGCGTCATTCATATTGGGGATGTCTCCCGCCCAGGCGGGCGGATGGGGGATGCACCGTCGATCAAGCTGGCAGAGCGGATAGACAGTTTCGACCTGAAGCTTGGGCGTTTGAAAACGGGAACGCCTCCGCGTCTTGATGGCCGGACGATCCACTGGGATAAGCTGGAAGACCAACCGGGCGATGATGTGCCAACGCTGTTTTCCTTCATGTCGTCAGGTGTTCAGGCTCAGCAAGTCAGCTGTGGGATCACGCATACGAACGATAAAACCCACGATATCATTCGCGACAATCTGGATCGGTCGGCGATGTATGGCGGGCATATAGAAGGCGTTGGCCCGCGGGATTGCCCTTCAATCGAAGACAAAATCGTGCGATTCGCCGATAAAACCTCTCATCAGATCTTTCTGGAGCCGGAGAGCTTGTCGGATTCTGTGATCTATCCCAATGGTATCTCCACATCATTGCCTCAGGATGTGCAGGACGCGTATGTGAAATCTATCTATGGCTTGGAAAACGCTGAGATTTTGCAACCTGGTTACGCCATAGAATATGATTATGTGGATCCGCGCAGTCTTGATCTGACGCTGGCTGTGCCAACTGTGCCCGGCCTCTACCTGGCTGGTCAGATCAATGGCACAACGGGATATGAGGAAGCCGCGGCGCAAGGCTTGGTTGCAGGCCTGAATGCAGCAGCCTCAGTGCAAGGCAAAGAGCCGATCATCTTCAGCCGGGCGAACAGCTATATAGGTGTGATGATTGATGATCTCACCACCCGCGGGGTGACGGAGCCTTACCGCATGTTCACCTCTCGGGCCGAGTTTCGTTTGTCATTGCGGGCGGACAACGCGGACCAGCGTCTGACGCCCATGGGCATTGAGCTGGGCTGTGTCTCCGAGGATCGAAAACAGGCTTTTTTCAAGAAGCACGAGCAGCTTTCAGATGCCAAAGAGCGCTTGGATGCGGTGAGCTTCACGCCACGCCAGCTCTCGGATATCGGGCTCAAGGTCAATCAGGATGGATCTCGGCGCACGGGCTTTGATCTCTTGGCGTTTCCGGATGTTGTTTTTGACGACCTGATCAAATTGGATGACAGCCTTGAAGATGTAGACCAGCCGATCAGAGACCAGATTGGGAAAGACGCCCTCTATGCAAACTACATTGAGCGGCAAAAGCGCGATGTCGAAATGCTCAAGCGGGATGAGGCCCATGTGATCGGAGCGGACTTTGATTTCAATGAGATTGATGGTCTTTCCAACGAGTTGAAGTCGAAGTTGACGGCCGTTCAGCCCTCTAATCTGGCGCAGGCCGGCCGAATTGACGGCATGACGCCCGCCGCGCTTACGATTATTCTCGCCAAGCTGCGCAGTCAAAAGCGGGAGCGACGGGCGTGAACTTAGGCGGCCTGGATGTTTCACGTGAAACAATGGACCGCCTGAAATCCTATGAAGCGCTGCTGAAGAAATGGAATCCAGCGATCAATCTGGTCGCAAAGTCCACGCTGTCGGACGCTTGGACGCGTCATTTCTTGGATTCTGCGCAGATTTATCAACTTCCGGGGCGGAATGTAGATCATTGGGCCGATCTTGGATCTGGAGGAGGATTTCCGGGCATGGTCATTGCAATGATCGCAATGGAAAAAACCAATCCGGGACGGGTGACGCTGGTCGAGAGCGATACCCGAAAATGTACATTCCTTAGAACAGTCGCGCGAGAGACAGATACGGAGGTGAATATCATCGCGGAGCGGATCGAGCGGTGCAAGCCGCTTCAGGCTGATGTCTTGTCCGCTCGGGCGCTTTCGGATCTTTCGAACCTTTTGGCCTACGCCGATCAACATCTGAGCAGCACGGGCGAGGCTTTGTTTTTAAAGGGTGCTTCATGGCGGAAAGAGGTGGAAAACGCGCAAAGGTCATGGCGCTTCAACCATCAAGTTGTTACTAGTAAGACAGAAGATGGACCCGCTATTTTGCGTATCTCAGGAGTGTCCCGTGCCTGACATGACCCGCCCCAAAAGGCCGAAAATCATAGCTGTTGCGAACCAAAAAGGGGGCGTGGGCAAGACCACCACGACAATCAATCTTGGCGCGGCTTTGGTTGAAACAGGATGTAAGATCCTCGTCGTGGATCTGGATCCTCAGGGCAATGCTTCCACCGGACTGGGAGTTGAGCGAGAAGACCGTGAGTTCACGACCTACGATCTTCTGCTGGAAGACGTTGAACTGTCCGATGTGATCTATGACACATCGCAGGACGGGTTGAAGATCATCCCGGCAACCGTTGATCTGAGTTCTGCCGATATGGAACTGGTCACGAATGAGAAGCGTAGTTTTTTGCTGCGCGATGCGTTGCGTCAGGCCGACATGAGTGCTCTTGGGTTTGATTACATTCTGATTGATTGCCCTCCTTCGCTGAACCTGTTGACGGTGAATGCCATGGTCGCGGCACATTCCGTTCTTGTACCGCTGCAATCAGAGTTTTTTGCTTTGGAAGGCCTGTCTCAGCTGATGCTGACGGTGCGTGAAGTTCGGCAAACTGCGAACCCGGAATTGCGCATTGAGGGCATTGTGCTCACCATGTTTGATGTCCGTAACAACCTGTCGTCTCAGGTGGA
>CAKZYL010000066.1 GCA_937884705.1 uncultured Roseovarius sp.
ATCTCGGTGATGCCCGCCTCAATCAGCTCCTGCACGGTGCCGCCGATGATGTCGCCGTCTTTGTCGCGCTCAATCGTGAGCTCGTCACCGGCTTCTACGTAGATGGCCCCGTTTTCTTCGTTGATGATGTCTTTGGCGACAAACTTGCCTGCGATCTGCTCATAGGGAAGCAGCAGGTCGGTGACCTTGCCCTCGTCGATCAGCTTCTTGACCGCGCGCGGCGTGACCTTCTTACCGGTCTCGGCAATCACATCGCCGGACTTGGCATCGACCAGATCGTAGAGCGGACGGGTGCCGCGCACACGCTCGGGAAAGAACTTGGTCACCCAGCCCTTGTTCTTCTTCAGCGTGTAAGTGACCGTCTCGTAATAGGCATCCATGATGTCTTCTTGGTCGAGACCCAGGGAATAAAGCAGCGTTGTCACCGGCAGTTTGCGGCGACGATCGATACGGGCAAAGACGATGTCTTTGGCGTCGAATTCGAAGTCGAGCCAGGAGCCGCGATAGGGAATAATTCTGCATGCAAACAAGAGCTTACCGGAAGAATGCGTCTTGCCTTTGTCGTGATCGAAGAACACACCCGGAGAGCGGTGCATCTGGCTTACGATCACGCGTTCGGTGCCGTTCACCACGAAGGTGCCGTTGGGCGTCATGAGGGGCATATCGCCCATAAAGACGTCCTGTTCCTTGATGTCCTTGACCGATTTTGCGCCGGTGTCCTCATCCACATCAAACACGATGAGGCGCAGCGTGACCTTCAAAGGCGCACTGTAGGTCATGTCGCGTTGCATGCACTCTTCGACATCGTATTTCGGCCGCTCAAGCTCATAGCTGACAAACTCAAGCACGCTGGTCTCGTTGAAGTCTTTGATCGGAAAGACCGACTGGAAGACGCCCTTGATGCCCTCTCCGTCCGTGGGATCCGGCGCATCGCCAGAGTTCAGGAACAGATCGTAAGAAGATTTTTGAACCTCAATAAGGTTCGGCATTTCAAGGACTTCACGGATTTTACCGTAGTACCGGCGTAGACGTTTCTGGCCGAGGAACGATGTTGCCATGGATGATGGATCTCCGGTTTAATCACGACGCGCATACGGGTGGGGAGCCCGGGTTGCGCATCAGATATGGATGCCCGCGTTTCCATGCTTGGAGCATCTCCCACGATGCCCCTCCCGAAACGGCAGACTACCCCGTCAAAGCCCACGACTGTGGACTTTGAGAGGGTTGTCACAATGTCTGTTTGACAGGTTTACGCGCCCATAAACGAATCATGTGCAGTGATCTAGCAGCGCGCCATGGGGTATTCAAGGTTTCGCGGCACGGAAACCTGATCTTTCCGAGTACCCGATCCAGGCCTCTTACGTACAACTTGGGGTAAGATTTGATCACCTTCAACCCAATTTGGGGTAGAATTTTCGTGTTCATTTCCTGTTAACGCTCTCGGACGGATTGCGGGCCACCGGATCGCAAGGATGTCAAAGCTTGCACGTCACCAACCCGGGCCGTTAGATCACCGGGACACACTAAAGCGTTTTCGATTTAACTTGAATCACGTAACGCTGCCTGAAATCTGGGATTTCAACGCGTTGCGTGATGCTTGATGTTTCAGGTGCAAATCGAAACGCGCTAGGACCGAGGCCCTCAAGACGATGACACTGCTGCTGCGATCCCTCCTGCTCATAATCCTGTTTTTGGTGCTCGCTTACTTCAGTGTCTGGGGCACGCTGGCGCTGTGGTTCAAAGCGCCGGGGTCTGTTGTCTTTTCGGGCGCTCTGGCCGGCGCATTTGCGCTGCTTGGGCTGGGCACTCTGGTGGCGCTCTTTACCGCGGCCCGGCTGCGCTGGCTCTTTGTCTATGCCATCAGCTTTGGGATCCTGCTGACCTGGTGGAACAGCCTTGCCCCGCCAAGCGACGGCAACTGGTCACCCGATGTGGCGGAGCAGAGCACGGGCGTGATCGACGGGGACATCCTGACCATTGAGAACGTGCGCGCCTTCAACTGGCGGGCAAAAGACGACTTTGACGAGGCCTGGGTCACGCGCAGCTATGACATGTCGCAGATCACGTCGGTGGATCTCTTCATGTCCTATTGGGCCGGGCCCGCGATGGCGCATCTGATCGTCAGCTACGGGTTTGCAGATGGCCAAAATCTGGCCTGGTCGATCGAGGTGCGCCGGAGGATCGGAGGCTCCTTTTCGCCCGTTGCCGATTACTTCAAGGCCAACACGATTGCCGTTGTCGCCTCAGAAGAGCGCGACGTCGTGGGGGTCAGAACCAACATTCGCAAAGAGCGGGTTCAACTCTTTCAGCTCAGAGGCGATAGGGTAAAGCAGGGCGCCGCGCGGGACATGCTGACCGCCTATGTGGATCTCGCCAATTCCGTCGCCGAAGAGCCGCAATGGTTTCATTCGGTGTTCTCCAACTGCTCGCGCACAGTGGTGAACCTGGCCCGCAGCGTGGGGATCACCTTGCCGGTGGATTACCGGGTGATCGTGAACGGCTACTTTCCCGAATACCTCTATGAGCGCGGCGTGATGAACACGGATTTCACGCTCGATGAACTATATGCGCTTGGCGATATCAGCGCACGCGCGCAAGAGGCGGGCCTGACGGACGGGTATGCTGCGGCGATCCGTGCGGGCATGCCCACGCCATGAGCTGCACGCGTCTGAGACGACATCGTATGAGGAGCATGATCTGTGACAGAGCTTAAAGCGCAGGATGGATCTGCGGCCTCCCCTGTCTGTTTTGGCTGCATGCAGTTTGGCGGCACAGCAGATGCGGCCGCGTCACAGGCGATGTACGAGGCCTGTCGCGGGGCGGGTGTGACCTTTTTTGACACCGCGCATATGTACACCGAAGGCGCCGCCGAAGAGCTGCTCGGCGGGTTCGTGGCACAGGAAAGCGAGCAGCTCATTGTCGCTACGAAAGCGGGCTATACCGGGGGCAGCGGTCGGGCAAATATTCTGGCCCAGTTCGATGAAAGCCGCAAACGCCTGAAGCTCGACAGGGTGGATATTCTCTATCTGCACCGATGGGATGAGACGACGCCACTTGAAGAGAGCTTTGAGACGCTGAGCGAGCTGCAGCAGGCGGGCGCGGTGCGCCATATCGGCGTGTCCAATTTTGCGGCGTGGCAGGTGATGAAGGCGCAGGCGGTGGCCGCGCGGTTTGGCGCACGCATTGATATCCTGCAGCCGATGTATTCGCTGGTGAAACGTCAGGCGGAAGTGGAGATTTTGCCGATGGCGCTGTCGGAGGGGATGGCCGTGGCGCCCTATTCTCCGCTGGGTGGCGGCCTCTTGACGGGCAAGTACCAAGCCGGGGGCACGGGCCGTCTTTCCACCAATGAGCGCTATGCCACGCGGTACGGCCAGCCCTGGATGCATGAGACGGCGGCCGCGTTGACGAAGATGGCCGCCGAGATGGGCGTGGCGCCTGCGACGCTGGCCGTGGCGTGGGCGGCAAAGAACCCCGCCGTGACCGCGCCCATCATCAGTGCGCGGAATACTGAGCAGCTTGCGCCGTCGCTGGCGGCGCAGACCTTTTCGCTGAGCGATGAAGCCTATGCGCGGATTGAAGAGGTGTCGCAGCGCCCTGCCCCGGCGACCGATCGTCTGGAAGAAGCGGGCTGAGCGGCGGCTATGAGCCGGAGCTGGGCGTGATCTCAGAGGCTTGCCTTGCCATACGTCTGAAGGCGGCAAGCGCCATGCAGCACAGCACCAGCTGGACGGCGCCGAAATAGAACGCGGCGTTGGCGGTGCCCGCGGCATCCGAGACCGCGCCACCCACCATCGGGGCGAGCACGACGCCTGCGTAAAAGAGCGTGAAGTAAACGCCCATGCCCAAGGCGCGGTTGCCCGGCGCTAGGACCTGGGCGGGCAAGCTCATGATCGGACCGGCGGAGAGCCCGCCAAAGAGGCCCAGCAGCACAAATAGGGGCAGGATGCTCCGCGCGCCGGGCACGAGGCAGAGGCAGAGGCCAAACCCCAGAAAGCCGATGATCATGACCGTGTCGCGTCGCCCCAGACGGTCGGCCAGAACGCCGCCGAGCGGCACCGAGATCGCCACCAGCCAGAGCACGATGCTGGTCGAAGCGCTGGCGGCTTTGAGGCTCCATCCCTGTTCCACCAGCAGGGAGGGGGCAAATCCGAAGACCATCGCGAGTGCGCCGTTGTAAAGCCCCCAGATCGCGCCTGCCAGCACCAAGGCGATGAGGGCCGCGCCTGTCAGTGGCGCGGGATCCAACTGGGTGGCGTCCGTTTGGTGAATGCCGCGCGTGCCCAGCACGAAGAGCGTGAGGCCCGCGACGGCGCAAAAGAGCACGAGGATCTGGGCGGCTTGTGGATCATCGGGCGGGCCGATGAGGGGCAGGACCAACAGGGCGGCCGCGATGCCCACGGGCCATGAATTGACAAAGATCCCCATGGCGGTGGCGATCTCACGGCCCGCGAAGAGATCAGTCACCACCTTGGACATTAGCACGTTGAGCAGAACGCCCCCGGTGCCCGCCAGAAGCCGCCCGAGGAGCTGACCGCCCCAGGTCTCAAGGCTCACCATGGCGATGGCCCCGGCGATCATCAGGACCATGCCAAAGGCAATGACAAGGCGGTCCCCGAAACGGCGGCCGATCGCGCCGCCCGGCAGGGCGATCACCAGCCCGGGGGCCAGGTAGATGCCGATCAAGAGCCCGATATCTGCGAGCGCCAGATCGAAGCGGGACATGTAGACGGGCGAGAGCGCGGCTACGGCCTGAAACTGAAACGCCATGGCCACACGGCTGGCAAAGAGCACCGATAATACGAACCAGCGATTATCCGTCACAGGCACCCCTCAAGGTCTTTCCGATTGGGCCAACCCTTTGGTGTTTCACGGCAACGTGCAAGGCGATAGTGCCGCAAATCGCGGCAATGTGGATTTGCGAGCTTTGGATCTTGGCCTTGGTCAGAGGCGCTTCCAGCGCGACTTCAAGATCCAGATGAGACCGCCCGCGATGATGCCCCAGAACGCGCCGCTGACGCCCATCAGCGTGGTGCCACTTGCCGCGATGAGAAAGGTGAGGGCTGGTGCCTCCAGCTGATCGGCAGCACCGAAGGCGGCGGTGATGGAGGCAACAAAGGCCGGGATCAGCGCGAGGCCCGCGACAGCGGTGATGAGCGCGGGCGGGGCCAGTGTGGCCAACGAGGTCAGCGCGCCTGCGGCGAAGGCCAGCGCCACAAAGCAGAGGCCCGAGGCGACGGCGGCCCAGTAGCGCTTTCGGGGATCCTGGCCTGCATCCTCACCCGCCATCATGGAGGCGGTGATCGCTGACATGTTGACCGTGATGGCGCCGAAGGGCGCGATCGCGAGGCTCACAAGCCCCGTGCTGCGGATCAGGAACGGGCGTCTGACCTCGTAATTGTTGAGCTCCAGCACGGCAAAGCCGGGGATGTTTTGGCCGGCCATGGTCACCAGGTACAGCGGCAGGGCGACAGAGATGGCGGATGTGAGCGAGAATATGGGCGAGATGGGCTGCAGGTTGGGGCGCCAATTGACTGTGGTCGTGTCGGCACCCGTCGAGGGTTCAATCGCAAAGACCAGGACCACGAGGAAAGCGGCCACCGCGAGCGGCATGGCCAGCAGGCGGTTCCAGGTGAGGCCGATCGCCCAGGCCAAAAGGACCGGCAGCATCAGGAGCGGGATGCTGCCCAAGGCGAGCGCGGGGGCAAAGCAGAGGTTGAGCAACACGCCTGCCAGGAGTGCGTTGGCGATGGGTTTGGGGATCGCGGCCACGGCGCGCGCGAGTGCTGGAATGACGCCGGTCAGGACGATAAGAACTGCGCAGATGAGCAGCGCGCCGACGACCTCTCCAAAGCCGCCGGGCAGGATTGCGCTGGCGGCCAAGAAGGCGGCACCCGGTGTTGACCAGGCGACGGCGGCGGGCGTGCGCGTCACCAGTGGCAGCCAGATGCTGCAGAGCCCCATGCCGATGGTGGCAAAGAAGAGGCCCGTGGCGGCCTGCGCCTCGGTGGCGCCCCCGGATTTGAGACCGGCGAGCACAATCGCGAAGGAGGCCGAATAGCCGACGAAGGCCGCGAGGATCCCCATGTAAAGCGCAGACGGTGTAAGGCCTTTCATCCCGGTGGTCCTTATGGTGGGTGGGATTTGGCCTCACTGTGATCGAGCGAGAGGGATTCCTCCAGCCCCAGAAATCCGGCGTGGGCTTTCGTGCACACCCTGATGCGAGAACTGATATCAGAGCGACGATGCCGGACGCGGGGTCAGCCGAGCGGGCCGCCCGCTTTTGTCCAAGCACCAACGCCGCCGCTCAGGTTCACGACGGGCGAGAGGCCCATGTCGATGGCGACTTTGGCCGAGAGCGCAGAGCGGCCGCCCGATGCGCAGTAGAAGACGTAGGTTTTGTCTTGATTGAACTCGGGCTTGTGCGCGGGGCTTTCGGGGTCGATGTGAAACTCCATCATGCCGCGGGAGGAGGCCACCGCGCCGGGGATGGTCCCGGTCTTGGCCTGCTCTGTGCCGTCGCGCAGGTCGACGAAGACATGGGTATCAGACCCCACCAGAGACAGCGCCTCTTCCACGCTGATCGCGGGCACCTCTGAAAGGGCCGCCTTGACGATATCCTTGGCCGATTTGGTGATGTTTTGGGGCATATCTTTGGTCCTTTTTCAGCGCCGGGTGGGCACGCCCTATCAAATGGGCAGATCGAGCCGCGGTTTCCAGAACGGGCGGAAAAGCTCAATCTTGGGGCAGCGGTTCATCACGACCTTGAGGCCCGCCTCTTCGGCCAAGCGCGCCGCGGCATCATCATAGACCCCGATCTGGCCCCACAGCACCTTGGCCCCGATGGCGATGGCCTGTTCGGCGATGCCGTAGAGCTCTTCTTTGGGGCGGAAGACCTCGACCATGTCCACGGGGCGCTCAATCTCGGCCAGCGAGCGATAGACCGGGATGCCCCGGATCTCGGTCACCTTAGGGTTGGGCGTGACGGGGATCATCTCATAACCTGTCTCGTGCAAGACCCGCAGCACGCCATAGCTGAACTTGGTCTTGTCGGCGCTGGCCCCCACCATGGCGATGGTTTTCACGGATTTCAGTATCTCGGCGAGATAGGCCTGATCGTAGTCATAGAGATCATCGAGGGCGGCGGCGGGCATGGTCAGGGGTCCTTTGGTGTGGCGATATCGGCCTTCAGCTCATGGGGCTGAAGCGGATCGAGAAACGGGTTGCGGTAGAGGCGGTCATGGCTTTCGACGCCGATCTCGAAGGTGCAATCAGTGACGGCGCGCGCCACGCACATGAGCACATAGCCATCGCCCAATTGCCGGTTGTTGAGCGCGACTTGACGGCGTTGGTCGATCTGCCCATCGGTGAGCTTGGCCGCGCAGGTGATGCAGCCGCCATATTTGCAGCCATAAGGCAGATCGAGGCCCTGTTCGGTCAAAGTATCGAGCAGCGGACGCCGGGCATCGACCTCATAGGTGGCGCCGCCGCGATTGGCGATGGTTATGGTGCGGGTCTTGCTCACAGCCAGATGTCGCTGGTGCAATCGCCGCCGGGGTAGCGGGATTCGTGACACCGGCTGGGGCCGTTGGGCTCGGTGCCGAAATTGACGATGAACTCCTCATTGATCGACATGCCGCCATTGACCGGATCGCAATCGATCATCACCATGACCCCGCCGCGTTCGCGGATCTCGGGATAGAACTGATTGTCCCAGGTGGAAAAGAGCGAGGTCGTCACATAAAGCCGCCGCCCGTCGAGCGAGAGCTGAAACATCTGCGGCCCGCCAGCCATCTCGACGCCGTTGATCACGGGCGCCTTGCCCAGAAGCCCGCCCATGAAGACCTGACCGGTCAGGACGGGATTGTGCGGATCCTCGATATTGTATTGGCGCATGTCGCCGTGCAGCCAGTTGTTGAGGTAGAGAAACTTGTCATCCATCGAGACCAGAATGGCGGACATCACGCCCGGTACGGGGATCGGCCATTCGGGGTGGGGTTCGTTTTCCACATCGATGATCTTTTCCCATTCCCAATTGCCTGCATCAGACTTCCAGAAATGGATCACATTGGAGCTGAGCGCCGCGCCGCAAAAGCCATGGGTGCTGTCGGGGTCATGGTGGAACTTCACCTCAAGCGGGATCAGCCCGTCTTCGCCCAGATACATTCTCTCCACTGGCCTGCGCGCCTCGAAGTCCCAGAAATGCAGCTCGCGCCCGTATTTCAGGTGGCCCACCTCCTCAAGATCGAAGCCCGGCATGAAGGTGTTGGGTGAGGCCCATTCCGAGCTGACCATCACATTGTGGCGCGGCTGATACCAGAAATCATAGCCAAACTTGATGTCGCCCATGCTCTCTTCCCAGCGGCCGACGATCTCAAAATCCTTGCTCAGATGTAGGTAGCCGCCCGGCGCTTCGCCCATGGCATCGCCGAGGAATGAAATGATGATCTCTGAGCCCAGGCAATGGACGGTGTGCGGGCCTGAGAGGTTGGCCTTGGATTTGATCTCGGCCCCGTCGATCACCTTGTGCAGGCGCGGCGCGCGCGGGTCTGTGGCGGTGTCGACGATGTGGAGGTTGTTGGAGCGCACACCCGGCAGGATAAGGTATTTGCGCGCCATGGAGCTGTCATCATGGCACGACGAACAGGCGTTCCACCCCATGTGATGGAGCTCATCGCCGATGCCCGGCATTTCAAGGCGGTGGATCACCTGGCTGTAGGTCGGGCTATCGGGATCGACATCCACTGTCGCGAGGTAATCGGGCTTTTGGATGCCCGTCCCGGTGTAGATCGCAATCGTGTAGAGCAGATTTTCGCGCGGGGCTCTGATCGCCTCGGCGGGGCTGGCGTAGCCTGGGCCACAGCAGGTGCCGTCCATGGTGATTTTCCTCCCTTGCGATCTGCGCTACATTATCGTATTTTGATAATTATATTATCGCAAGGCGAAAAATGCATCTGGATCGGGTCACGGGTATTCTTGAGATTGTCGGCCATAAGGGCGAGGCGACGGTCGCTGATATCTGCGCCCATTCCGATCTGCCGAAGCCGTCTGTCTACCGGTTGGTGCAGGATCTTGTCGGCGTTGGCCTCTTGGATTGCGTAGCGCGGGGTCGGTTTGTCGTGGGCACACGGCTGAAGCGGATCACGCGGAGCGACCACTCAGATCAGGCCTTGCTGGAGCTGATCGCGCCTCGGCTGCGCAAGGCTGCCTCTGAGTTTGGGGCAGCCAGTTTCGTGTCGCGGCTGCGGGGCCGCTCGGTGGAAATCATCCATGTGGAGACGCCCGATACCGGTGTTTCGTTTCTGCATCCCGGGCTTGGGAAACGGCCCTTGCATGCGTGCTCTTGCTCCAAGGCGGTGGCCGCGTTTTCGCCCGATGTGGTGGGGGCCGACGCGCTGGCGGGGAATTTGCGGGCCTATACCGAACACACGCTCACCAGCGCGGAGGCGTTTCAGGCCGAGCTTGCGGCGATCCGCGCGCGGGGCTTTGCCGAATGCGTTGAAGAGATTGAGCGGGGGATGTGCTCGGTCGCTGT